>DASSNR010000382.1:0-3361 GCA_035687925.1 Gemmatimonadaceae bacterium
GGCGCGCTGCGGAGCACGACGATCAAGGGGCTGCGCGTGGTGGTGCGACGGGATCGCATGTGACCCACCGAGGCACAGCCACGCGACCGATCGAGCCGCAGCATTGACGCTGCACGCCTGATCCGCCGGATGCCATCCGCGGCGTGATAGCGCGGGGCATGGAAGAACGTTTCTGACGGGTCGCTGCCGCAGCGGCGCGATCATCGCAGCAGGGGCGCGGAACATCCCAGTGGCAACATCCCAGTGGCAACCACGGAGGAGCCATGAAAGCTCTTCTGGCTTACCTAGTGGTGGTGTCTGTCGTCGCCTCCCCCGTCCGCGCGCAGGGCTTACGAGACAAGCTCTCCGACCTGTTCATCTTCGGCCCGGGCCAGGACCCGCTCTTCCTCGCTGGCTCCGGTGATCCGAACAATCCCGACTCGCTCCGCGTGCATGGCAGCCACTTCGTGCCGGCCGCGTCGAGCAGCAATGCCACGATGATCTTCTTCCTCACGAATGCCGTGAGCGGCACCGTGGGGCAGATTCCGGTGAGTGCAACGAGCGGCGGCTCGACGTTTCGCTTCGAGGGTGGCGTGCCCGTCCGCACGTCGCTCTCGCAGGGGCCGATCTTCGGCGAGCGCGCGCAGACGCTGGGACGAGGCCGCGTGCTCGTGGGAGTGAATCGCACGGGCATCGACTTCCGATCGCTGCGCGGCGTCGACCTCCACAACATCCAGCTCACGTTCACGCACGCCAACGTCGACTTCCCGGGGTGCGACAGCGTGGCCGGAGGCGATTGCTCGTTGATGGGGATCCCGAGCGTCGAGAACGACGTCATGCAGTTCCATCTGTCGCTCGATGTCAATCTCGCCGTGACGTCCTTCTTCGTCACGTACGGACTCTTCGACCACGTCGACGTAGGCGTCGTGCTGCCGATCGTCTCCTCGACGCTCCATGGTGAAAGCGAGGCACAGATCGTCCCCTTCGGCGGTCCGACCGTGACCCATTACTTCGGCGGCACGCCGGCCAATCCCGTGCTCACGGCTTCGCGCGTCGAGGATGGATCCGCCACCGGACTCGGCGACGTGGCGCTGCGCGTGAAGATCAGCGCACGAGAGAGCGGGCCCGTGGCCATCGCCGTGCTGGGCGACGTTCGCTTCCCCACCGGCAGTACCGACGACCTGCTCGGCTCAGGGAACGTCGAGGCGCGCGGCCTCGGCATTCTCTCGGCGCGCTTCGGCGACTTCTCGCCGCACGCGAACATCGGCTACGACTATCGACATGGCAAGCTGCAAAACGACGCCATACTCGGCACCATCGGCTTCGATCATCTCATGGCTCCGTGGGCGACGCTGGCCGTGGACCTCATCTCCGTGCTCCAGGTCGGGGACGACAAGCTGCATCTGCCTGACGTCGTCACGATCGATGCGCCCTTCAGGCGGACCATCGTACCGACCTCCATCCCCGATGAGCGCGATGACATCGTGAACGGATCGTTCGGGATGAAGTTCGCGACGGGCGGCGGCCTGATTCTCGTGTTGAACACGATCTGGCCGCTGAACCATGGCGGCCTCCGCCCCGACGTGCTCTGGACGGCGGGCCTGGAGTACAACTTCTGAGACCGAGCTGTTCGGCGCTGCTGCCCCTACTGAATGGCTCGGACCCGCCACCCGGCGGCGTCGTGGCGCAGCGACGCGCGAAACGTGACGGGCCGCTGCTCGATGCGGTGCGTGCTGGTATTGGTGTACTCGTACGTCCCGTCCACGCGCGCATCGGCGGTGGTGCCGCTCACGTCGAGCTGCGACAGCGTCAGACGCACTTTGACATCGCGCACGGTATTGAAGAACTGTGCCCAGTCGCGTTGCTGCGTGTCCGACATGGTGGGATAGAGCTGCGCGATGGCGGGGACGCTGCGCGACTCGATCGCGCGCGAGTAGCTGTCGAACAGTGCGCGAATCTCTACTCGTGCATCGGGAGCGTTCTTCGTTGGAGCAGCGGGCCCGGCGCGGATCGCGGCTGAGTCGGCGGCCGGATGCCGGGCCGCGGTCTGTACGGATTCCGCAGCGACACGCGCTACTGGCTGTGAGTCGCGGCGCGCGGGCTGCGAATCGATCGTCGCGCGTGCTTGCTCGCGGATGGCCGCCAGCCACGACGCCGTCGCATTCGACATGGCGACGACCGCATTCGACCGGCGTCCTGCAGCGGCCGATGTGTCCGCCACCCGAAGGAGTGAATCGCCGAGGGTCAGCTCCGACACGGCGACCCCCGCATCGACTGCACGCGTTCGCGCGCGCAGTGCTTCGAGCCGAAGTGCAGCCAGCACGGTATCCCCTGCGGGCCGCGCCGTTCGCGTCGTCTGATGCGTCGCGATCGGCGGCTTGGCGGGTGGATGCGGTGTCTCGACCGTGGAACGCGGCGCGGCCAGCGAGGGCGACGCGACGCCGGGTGTGCGCGGAGTCGGCGGGCGCACCGAATCGCGTGTGACGGGAGGCACGGTCGCCGAACGCACAGCTGTCGGCGGAGGCTCCGGACGATCTCTGATGAGCAAGGACCCGCCGAGGACCGCAGCGAGCCCGAGACCTCCGCTCATGATCCACACGCCTCGGCGCCGAACGCGGCGCGCCTGCGGCTCACGGGTCGCGACACGCGGTGCCGAGTGCGAATCGTCCCAGATGGCGTGCGTGAGGTCGAGCGCATTGGCGAAGCGATCGGCCGGTTCTCGCGCGAGCGCCCTGGCGACGGCCGTGTCGAGGACGGGCGGAACATCATCGCGTACTTCGCGGAGTGACGGTGGCGGATCGGTGAAGCGCTTGGCGAGCAGCACGTGGCCATCGGGTCCGGTGAATGGCGGCGCACCGGCGAGCATCTCGAACAGCACACACCCGAGACTGTAGATGTCGCTCCGACCGTCGATGTCGCTCTCGCCGAGCGTCTGCTCCGGGCTCATGTAGGCAGGTGTGCCCACGGCGACGCCGCTCTCCGTCAACGTCTCCCACTGCTCGCCACCGGCCACGTGCACCGCGCGTGCGATGCCAAAGTCCGCGACGATCGCATGCGTACCGGAGAGTAGAATGTTCTCCGGTTTGATGTCGCGATGAATGATGTCGTTCACGTGCGCGTAGTAGAGCGCATCGGCCACGTTGCGAGCGATCCAGAGCGCGTCGTGCAGGGGGAGGCGCTGCTCACGCCGCAATCGCACGCGCAAGGATTCACCCGGGACATACGGCATGACGAAGTACAGCATGCCGTTCGCGTCGCCCGAGTCGTACAGGGGGAGGATGTGAGGATGCTGCAGCCGCGCGACCACTTTGATCTCGCGCAGGAAGCGCTCAGCACCCAGCAGCGCCCCGAGTGCCGGCAGGAGCACCTTGACCGCGACCGG
>DASSNR010000011.1:0-9396 GCA_035687925.1 Gemmatimonadaceae bacterium
CTCGGAGCTCAAAGCTCAACGCTCACAGCCCTCTCCATAGCGCCTCCCCTATCCCTCCTGTATCATCTCCTGACTCACCAGGAGCCCCCATGTCCCGTCGCTCTCGCGTCATCGCCGCCGTGCTCGCTACCGCGATGCTCGGCGGATCGCTTCCTGTCGCCGCGCAGGGGATTCAGTATCCCACTACGCGCCGCGATTCGGTGGTCGACAATTATTTCGGCACGAAGGTGCCGGCGCCGTACCGGTGGTTCGAGGACCAGAACAGTCCCGAGGTCGCGGCGTGGGTGAAGACGCAGAACGCCGTCACCTTCGCGTACCTCGACACCCTCCCGCAGCGTGAAGCCATCCGGCAGCGGCTCACGACGCTCTGGAACTACGAGAAGGTCGGCGTGCCGCAGCGCGTGGCGAAGCAGCTCTTCTACTCGAAGAACTCGGGGCTGCAGAACCAGTCGGTGATCTACACGCAGGCGACGCTCGGCGCGCCGCCGCGCGAGCTGCTCGATCCCAACACGCTCTCGCCCGACGGCTCCGTCGCGCTGCAGAGCTATTCCATTTCGCCCGACGGACGGTACATGGCGTACGGGCTCTCGCAGGGCGGCTCCGACTGGGAGGAGCTGCACGTCCGCACCCTCGATGGACGCGCGATGCCCGACACCGTGCGCTGGGTGAAGTACTCGGGAATCGGGTGGACCAACGACGGCAACGGCTTCTTCTACTCGCGCTTCCCGGAGCCGCCTGCGGGTCAGGTGCTCACCGCGAAGGCCGAGCACCAGCAGATCTACTATCACGTGCTCGGCACGCCGCAGAGCGACGACCGGCTCATCTACGAGCGCAAGGATCTCCCCGACTGGTACATGGGCGGATTCGTCAGCGAAGATGGGCGGTACTTCTTCATCTCGATGAACCACGGGACCGATCCGAAGAATCTGCTCTACTACGTCGACTTGAAGGACCCGAAGCACCCCGATGTGAAGGCGCCCGTCAGGCCGCTCTACACGAAGGACGACGCCGAGTATTCGCCGATCGGCAACGTCGGCCACACGCTGTACCTGCAGACCTCGCTCGACGCGCCCAAGCGGCGCATCGTCGCCGTGGACCTCGCGACCCCCGACGCGACGCACTGGCGGACGGTGGTGCCTGAAGGACGCAGCGTGATCGATGACGCGCTGCTCGCCGGAGGACGTGTGGTCGTACAGTACCTCGTGGATGCGAAGAGTCAGGTGCGTTTCTACTCGACCACGGGCAAACCAATCGGCCAGCTCACGCTTCCGGGGATCGGCGCGGTCACCAGCCTCAGCGGCCGCAACGACACGCAGGAGCTGTTCTACGGCTTCACGTCGTTCCTCTACCCGACGACGGTCTTCCACTACAGCTTCGCCACGGGGAAGAGCAGCGTCTTCCAGCGGCCGCACGTCGCGTTCGATCCGAGCAAGTTCGAGACGAAGCAGGTGTTCTACCGTTCGAAGGACGGCACGCGCGTGCCGATGTTCATCACCGCGAAGAAGGGCGTGGCGCTCGACGGCGCGAACCCGACGGTGCTCTATGCCTACGGCGGCTTCGACATCAGCGTCACGCCGTCGTTCAATCCGATGACAGCGGTGTGGCTCGAGATGGGCGGCATCTACGCGGTGGCCAACCTGCGCGGCGGCGGTGAGTACGGCGAGGCGTGGCATCACGCGGGGATGCTCACGCACAAGCAGAACGTCTTCAACGACTTCATCTCGGCGGCCGAGTATCTGATCGCGAAGAAGTACACGTCGCCGAAGAAGCTCGCGATCCATGGCTACTCGAACGGCGGGCTGCTCGTGGGCGCGACGATGACGCAACGCCCCGACCTCTTCGCCGTCGCGTATCCGGGCGCGGGCGTGATGGACATGCTGCGCTACCAGAAGTTCACGGCGGGAATCGGCTGGGTCCCCGAGTACGGCTCGTCCGATGACTCGACGATGTTCCGCTACATCTACAAGTACTCGCCCGTGCAGAACGTGAAGCCCGGCACGTGCTACCCGGCGACGATCGTCACCACCGCCGACCACGATGACCGCGTGGTGCCGAGCCACTCGTACAAGTTCATCGCTCGGCTGCAGGCCGCGCAGTCGTGCGACCGCCCGGTGCTCATCCGCGTCGAGACGGAGACGAGCCACGGCTACATGCCGACCGACAAGCGCATCGCCCAGCTCGCCGACATCTGGGCGTTCACCGCGGAGAATCTCGGGGTGCGGACGGGGCCTGCGGCCAGCACCGCGGGGCAGTAGCATAGCGCTGCCGTTCCGAGCGTCAGCGAGAGATCTCGAGGCGGCGAGCGCAGAGCAACCACGGAGACACAGAGGGCACAGAGAAAAGCAGCAAGCAGTTCTCTGTGCCCTCCGTGCCTCTGTGGTGCAATGCAGTTGAATCGAGCTTGCATCGCGTCACCGCATCATCGCGATGGCGGCCGCAATGAGACGATGACGAGTCCGCTGGCCCATCGGCGCATACTCAGGGATGCGCTATTGTCCCGATCTCGCCGAGGGGATAAGAATATGGGTATGGCTACTGTGCCCAGGTCGACAAGGTGGACCGCCGAGATGGTGCGCGCGCTCCCGAATGATGGCAACCGGTACGAGGTTATCGACGGGGAGCTGTTCGTGACGCCCGCACCGTCGTGGGAGCATCAGTCGGCATCGAAGCAGCTCTTTCGCCTACTGGACCGTTACCTCTCCGTGCACGCGATTGGTGACGTCATCTACGCGCCAGCCGATGTGGAGTTCGACAACGAGCGGATGGTCGAGCCTGATCTGTTCGCGGTCCCGCTCATCGACGGGCGCGTGCCGCGCACGTGGGAGGAGGTCCGGCGTCTGCTCCTCGCAGTCGAGATCCTTTCACCGGGGACCGCGCGAGCCGACCGACAGGTGAAGCGCCGGCTCTACCAACGGCAGGATGTGCCGGAGTACTGGATCGTCGACGTGGATGCACGCCTCATCGAGCGGTGGCGACCCGAGGATACGCGCCCCGAGATCCTCGACCAGGAGCTCACCTGGCAGCCGGATCCGGCGCAGCCGCCGCTCGTCAGCGATCTCGCGCGCTACTTCGCGGACGTGCTCGGCGAGTAGCGAGTCACGGAGCGGATGACCGCCATCCGCTCACGTCGTTCGCGTCGAGCCCCGCAAACAGATCCCCCGCCGGCCGCTTCACCAGCTCGCCGCCCCACGCGAGCCGGAACATCTCCACGCTCAGCAGACGCTCGGAGTCCCTGGGCTCGAACCATATACGGTTCACGCTCAGGTGCTGACTCCGGTGCGCGTGCAGCGCCGCCACCTTCCGCTCGCGCCACGCGCTGATGTCGATCAGGAAGTCCACGCCCGGATGCTCGGCGAGCTGCGCGGGCGCTTGAGCACGCCATGAGACCGCGGCCGGGGTCGTCCACACCATGCGCGGCACGCGGTGCGCCGCGCCCGCATCAGGGAACCAGCGCGGATCGGCGGCCGCCGTCACCGCATCCGATGCGAACCGGCTGATCGCGATGTGGTCCGGGTGCACGTTCGCGCCGTTCGGATCGAAGGTGATGACGACGGTGGGCCGCTCGCGCCGGATCGCGCGCACGAGCTGCTCGCGGATGCGATCCGGTGGCGCCTCGGCGAGGTGTTTGTCCTCGTAACCCAGCAGCTCCACGCGGTCGATCCCCAGGATGTCGCACGCGTCGTGCAGCTCTCGCTCACGCACCGCCGGTAACTGCTCGCGCGTCGTGATCGGGGGATCCCCCATCTTCCCCGCCTGGCCGAGTGTGGCGCACACGAGAGAAACGCGCACGCCTTCCGCGACATAGCGAGCGGTGGTGCCGGCGGCGATGAAGCTCTCGTCGTCTGGGTGGGCGACGATGAGGAGGATGCCATTCGGCATGTTCGCAGTACGGGACGTCATCGTCCCGGTGCGTCGGTCCGGTCAGCCATCCGCGGTCGGCGTGTGGAAGCCGATGGGCCAGCGGCCGCGCGGGCTCTCGCGGCGCAGCTCTTTCACCATGTCCTGATACTCGCGCTCGATCTCCGGTGTCACGCTCGGCCGGACTTCGCTCAGCGCCCGCTCGAAGCAGACCATCGGGACCGCACGCGCCTCACGGTCATCGCGGAACGCGGCGAGCCCGGCCCGCCGCACCAGGTCGGCCAGGTCCGCTCCGGTGCAGCTGTGCGTGCGCTCGGCGAGCATCTGGAGATCGACATCGGCGGCGAGCGGCACACGCTTCGTGAGCGCACGGAGGATGTGCAGCCGCGCGTCACGGTCCGGCGGTGCGACATAGATCAGCTCGTCGAACCGCCCCGGGCGCAGCAGGGCGGGATCGAGGAGCGTCGGGCGGTTCGTCGCTCCGATGACGACGACGCCGTGCAGCTCCTCCAGACCGTCCATCTCGCTGAGCAGCGTATTGACGACGCGCTCGGTCACGGCCGGCTCGCCGAGCGCGGCACCGCGCTCCGGCGCCAGCGCGTCGATCTCGTCGACGAAGATCACCGCCGGCGCCACCTGGCGGGCGCGCGCGAAGAGCCGCGTGATCTGCCGCTCCGACTCGCCGTACCACTTCGAGAGCAGATCCGACGATCGCGCGGCGATGAAATTCGCCTCCGCTTCGTGCGCGACCGCCTTGGCAAGAAGCGTCTTCCCCGTCCCCGGGGGACCGTAGAGGAGAAATCCCGTGCAGGCGGGGATGCCAAGACGACGGAACGCCTCCGGCTCCTTGAGCGGCAGCTCGATCCCATCGCGCAGCACGGCCTTGGCCTCCGCGAGGCCGCCGACGTCATCCCACCCGATCTCGGGAAGCTGGATCATGATCTCACGCATCGCCGACGGGTGGACGCGCTTCAGCGCCTCGGCGATATCCGTCGGCAGCACACGCAGCTCCTCGAGGACTGTCGGAGGGAGGTCGGTCGTGCCGGGGTCCACACCGGGCAGCACACGACGAAGCGCCCCGAGCGCCGCCTCGCGGACGAGGGCCGCAAGGTCGGCACCCGTGAAGCCGTGCGTCCGCCGCGCGATCTCGTCGAGGTCGACACCAGCAGCGAGCGGCATCCCGCGCGTGTGGATGGCGAGCACCTCGCGTCGCCCCTCGCGATCAGGGACACCGAGCGCGATCTCGCGGTCGAAGCGCCCTGGCCGACGCAGCGCCTCATCGAGGTGATCGACGAGATTCGTCGCTCCGACGACGACGACGTTGCCGCGGGATTCCAGCCCGTCCATGAGCGTCAGGAGCTGCGCGACGACGCGCCGCTCCGCTTCGCCGCGCGCCTCTTCGCGCTTCGGTGCGATGGAGTCGATCTCGTCGATGAAGACGATCGCCGGGGCGCTCTGTTTGGCCTTCTCGAAGATCGCGCGCAGCCGTTCCTCCGACTCGCCCACGTGCGTGCCCATGATCTCCGGCCCGGCGATATGGAAGAACCGCGCATCGGCCTCGTTCGCGACCGCGCGTGCGAGGAGCGTCTTCCCCGTACCCGGCGGCCCGTGAAGCAGCACGCCCTTTGGCGGATCGATCCCGAGCCGGCGGAACAGCTCGGGATGACGCAGCGGTACCTCGATGATTTCACGCACCTGCTGTATGGCACCGCCGAGTCCGCCGAGGTCATCATAGGTTACGCCGGTCCGCGCGCCCGTATCGTGGCGCGCAGCATCGGCCAGCAGCTCGATCGCCGTCGCATCGCCGATCGTGACGACTCCGTCTGCCGGGAACGTCGACACGACGCGGAGCCGGACCTCGTGGAGGCCGTACGTACGGTGCGATGCCGCATCGCTCCCCTGTCGCAACGGAAACGTGGCGATCACATCGCCGGCGATCACCGGTCGGCCGAGGAGTGCCTGGCGCAGCGCGTCCGCGGTGCGCGCCGACGCCGGAGGCTGGAAATCAATGCTCGCGAGCACCACTCGCCGCGCCAGCCTCGCGGACACCGCGGTGACCAGCACGCGCTCGCCGACCGCCGCGGCGGCGTTCGCGCGCTGCAAGCCGTCGATCCGCAGCAACGGCAGCCCGCGGTCCTCATAGGGCAGGTGCAGCGCGATCGCCGCTGAGCTCCGCCTTCCCCGGATCTCGACGACGTCGCCTTCCCGCACCCCGAGCTCGCCGAATGCCTGGGGACTCAGTCGCGCCACGCCACGGCCCATGTCGGCCGGACGGGCGCGGGCAACCTCGAGTCGAACCGAGCGGGGCACGTCAGTGGATTCGGTGCGCGCAGCGCCCGTCATTGTGCTCCCTCTCGCGATGGCCGGACGGACGCGTCGCCGCCTCGATCGAGCACGATCTGCGTACCGGTCCCCACCTGCACGACGCCCGGTGGCACCGTCGACGCAATCCGCACGACGACTTCGTCGTCGGTCGCGCTCCCTCTGACCTGCACGACGTTCAGTCCGAGGAGATTCACATCGGCTTCGAACTCCTTCCGGGGAACGGCGAGGGCGATCATGTCGCCAGCGCGAAGCAGACGCTCACCGAGGCCCGCGCGGATATCCTCCGGCGCGAGCCGCGCGATGTCGCCGATCGCGACGATGTGGACCTTCTCGGCGGTGGGAACTTCGAATGGACGCACCGTAATTGTATCGCCGATGCCGGCGCCGAGTGCGCGCCGCTGGGCCTCGTCGAGCCGCATGAAATCGAGATCGTCGTCCTCGGGGCTCGCGAGCGACGCCGTTGCGACGATGCGCCTGGCTCCTTCGAGGCACACGAGGCCGCCGGCCCGCACGTCGAGCACCCTGAAGGCCTTCGTCGGCAGACGAACCCGTTCCTTACCCACGTCGCCGAGCTTGGCATCTCCTATACGCAGTCGGACTGCACGCTCGTCCAGCATCACTCCGCTCAGTTGCTGCTTCGGTGAATGCTAGTATGGCGCCTAGCATGGCGACATCTGTGCAGGCAAGACTGCCGCCAAACGAGGTCTGCACCGAGGAAACCAGCCGTTCCCTTCCGCGTAGTGCAAGGACACACAGGGGAAGGCAGATGAGATGGAGAGAATCCCCTCGACCCACGTGCAAAATCCGCATTCGCTCCGCTATACTGCTCCATTCAGCCCCTCGGCGGCGGTTGCACCGTGGTGAGTGATCTGCGCGACCAGCTACAGGCGACGCTGGGCAGCACGTATACTCTCGAGCGCGAGCTCGGGGGTGGTGGAATGAGCCGCATCTTCGTGGCCCGCGAGCTCGCGCTCGGCCGCCTCGTCGTCATGAAGGTGCTCCCGCCCGAGCTGGCCGCGGAGGTGAACGTCGGCCGCTTCCGCCGCGAGATCCAGCTCGTGGCGCAGCTCCAGCACCCGCACATCGTGCCGGTGCTCTCCGCGTGCGAGATCGGCTCGATCCCCTACTTCACGATGCCGTTCGTGGAGGGCGAGTCGCTGCGCGCCAGGCTCGCCCGCGGCGGTGCACTCGCGATTCCCGATGTCGTGCAGACGCTGCGCGACGTGGCCAAGGCGCTCGCCTACGCGCACCGCCACGGCATCGTCCATCGCGACATCAAGCCCGAGAACATCCTGCTCGCCGACGGCACCGCGCTGGTGACCGATTTCGGCGTGGCAAAGGCGCTCTCCGCGTCGGCGGGCGACGGCTTCGCCTCCACGTTCACGTCGACGTCGCGCGGCGTCGTGCTCGGTACGCCGGCGTACATGGCACCGGAGCAGGTCGCTTCCGATCCGACGATCGATTATCGCGCCGATCTGTACGCACTCGGCATCGTGGCCTACGAGCTGTTGACCGGACGCACGCCGTTCGCCGACCGCGCGCCGCGTCAGATCTTCGCCGCACACGTGGCCGAGGAGCCCGAGCCGGTGAAGACGCATCGCTCCGCGACGCCGCCGGCGCTCGCGACGCTCGTCATGCGCTGTCTCGCGAAGCACCCGGCCGACCGGCCGCAATCGGCGGAGGATGTGCTGCGCGTGCTCGAGGCGGTCGGTGCATCGCACGACGCGCCCTTCTCGCTCGACGCTCCACGCGCGACGTCCGCGGCGGGCGGCGCCGCTCCGACATCGCGACGACGCGCGACCCGGTTGTACGTGGGCGCATTCGCCATCGTGGCCGCGCTCACGGCCGGGGCCGTGTTCCTGCATGGACGTGGACCGTGGGCGGGCGATTCGCTCCTCGCATCAGGAGCGATCAAGGAGCGCGAGCCGATCCTCGTCGATGATTTCGGGAGTCCGCCCACCGACACGCTCCTGGGCGGCGTCGTGAGCGAGGCGATTCGCACCGACCTCGGACAATCGCGTGTCGTCACCGTCGTGCAGCCCGGAGCCGTGCGGCAGGTGCTCGCGCGGATGCGGCGCGCGGATGCGACGCGGCTGGATCTGGCGTTGGCCAGCGAGGTCGCGCAGCGCAGCGGCGCACGCGTCGTCGTGGATGGTGATGTCGCGGCCGCCGGCCAGGGGTACGTGCTCACCGCGCGGCTCGTCCTCGCCGACTCCGGGGCGACGCTCGCCGCGGTCCGCGAAACCGCAGCGGACTCCCGGGAGATCATTCCCGCCATCGACCGGTTGTCGCGCCATCTCCGTGCACGAGTGGGCGAATCGATCCGATCGGTGCGCGCGAGCCCGCCGCTCGCGCAGGTCACCACGAGCTCGCTCGAAGCGCTCCGGAAATATGCGGAGGGCCTGCACGCGATCGACGCCGAGGGAGATTACTCGAAGGGCGAAACGCTGCTGGTCGAGGCGGTGCAACTCGACTCGGCCTTCGCGATGGCCTACCGCAAGCTCGGCATGGCCATGAGCAACACGGGCGGCTCGGCCACGGGGCGCAACGACGCGTTGCGCCGGGCGTACGCGCACCGCGATCGCTTGAGCAACGTTGAGCGCTCGCTCACGGACGCCGCATACTACAGCTACGTCGAGTACGACGCCGCGAAGGCGATCGCCGCGTACCAGGCCGCGCTCGATGCGCAGCCCGACAACGCCATCGCGCTCAACAACATCGGCATCCTGTACGAGGACATGCGGGCCTACGCGACGAGCGGCCAATACTTCCGCCGGTCGATCCAGACCCATCCGGACATGTTGCAGTCCTACGGGAATCTCGCGGACGTGCAGATGGTTCTCGGCGATACAGCGGGTGCACGGCAGACGCTGGATGCGATGAGCACCCGCTTCCCCGGCAACCCGCAGGTCGTGCTCGTACGCGGGGCATTGGCGCTGAAAGCGGGACAGTACGACTCCGCGACGGCATTGGCACACCTGGCCGATCGTCTCCGGCCTGGGGATCCAGTGACCCACGATCAGGTGCTGGGTGGACTCGCCCTCATCGCGCTCCTGCATGGGAAGCTGCGCGCAGGCGAGCGGCTGTTCCACGAACGCGCGACGCTCGCCCGGCAACGGGGCCTCACGAGTCAGGCGCTGAAGGACGATATGGCCGAGGCATGGAACGACGTGTGGTTCCGCCACGACCCGGCGCGCGGCCTCGCACGGGCCA
>DASSNR010000029.1:0-6585 GCA_035687925.1 Gemmatimonadaceae bacterium
CCGCGAGCAGCGCGCCGATCTCCGGGACGTCGTGGAAGTACGTCAGCACGCGGATCAGCACGCGGAACACGAAGCCCCAGAAGAGGAGACCGACGAGCAGCAGCACCGCGACGCGTGCCAAGCGCCCCCGTGCGCGCTCGGCGGAGCGTGTGCGCGCGGTGAGCAGCTTCGGTCCCAGCACGTGGAGGAGCGATGGCTGTCGGACGGTTGGCGGGATGGACGGCGCGCCGAGCGGTGTGAGCGCGAGCGCGGCGGCGCGCTGGCGGATGCGATCAGGCATCCAGCACCTCGACCAGCCCGCGCGATGCGCGCTCGCCCGTGAGGCGGAGGAACAGCTCCTCCAACCCTTCTGCGGAGCCGGTCGAGAGCTTCGCCGACAGCTCCTCCATCGTGCCACACGCGCGGATCGTCCCGTTCTGGATGATCGCAATCCGGTCGCACACACTCTCGGCAACCTCCAGCGTGTGCGTGGACATCATGATCGTGTGGCCGCGTCGCGTGTACTCGCGGAAGAGATCCTTGAGGATGCGTGCGGCTTTGGGATCGAGCCCCACCATCGGCTCATCGACGACGATTACTTCGGGGCGATGCAGGAATGCGCTCGAAATGATGAGCTTCTGTCGCATGCCGTGGCTGTAACTCTCCACGAGCTCGTCCTTCCATTCACTCAGATCGAACAGCTCGAGCAGCTCGTTCATCCGCCGCTCGACCACCGGTCCATCCTGGCTGTACAGCCCCGCCACGAAGCGCAGGAATTCGGCGCCCGTGAGCTTCTCGTAGATGAACGGGCGGTCGGGGATGAAGCCCAGCGTCATCTTCGCCGCCGCCGGCTCGCGCGCGATATCGATGCCGCCGATCAGGATGCTCCCGCTCGTGGGACGCAGGATCCCCGAGATCATGCGGAGCGTGGTCGTCTTGCCGGCCCCGTTGGGACCGAGGAAGCCGAAGAGCTGACCGCGCGGTACATCGAGGTCGATCGCATCGACCGCGGTGAACGATCCGTACCGCTTCGTGAGGGAGCGGAGTTGAATCATGGGCGAGAGGGTGTCGAAGCGTGTGGGTCAGGAGCAGCGTGACGGTGTGACGGAGCGAGCACCAGCGTGTTCGTACGTGTGTCGTGTATGGCGGTCGATCGCTTTCGTTTCGACGCCGTCCTCCAGTTCTCGAACGCGAGCTCGTACGCCATGCGATGGACGCTGAACTCACCCGGTCGCTCGGCGTCCACCACGCGGCCGCTGTGGTCGATCCATGCATCGAGCATACCGCCGCCGGGTTCTTCGATGCGCCACGCGTGCACGGTCGTATCGTGCGCGGGGATCCAATGCCCCGCCGTCGAGTCGAAGGCGGCACTGTCCGTGACGACGAACAGCGATTCGGCGACGATGCGGACGGTCGCCTCGCCGAGCTTGAGATGGACGGGGTCGAAGACGGTGAACCGGTAGCTTTGTCCCATCTTCGGCGTACTCCCCAACGCGATGGCGTATGGCACTTCCGCTGGGAGGAGCACGGGCCCGGGGAGGGGCACCGTCTGGAGTGGGCGCGGCGCCTCCGAACCCACCCGCGTCTCGATGGCGAGTGCGGAATCGCCGTGCACGGTGCCCGTGATGACAAACGCGTCAGTGTCGGAGCCGATCCGGCGCGTGAAGCCGGCGAGCGCCATCTCGCGCGTGAGCCGGACGGTCGTGCGAACCTCTCGGCGTCGCATCGTGCGGCCGACCGGGAGCTCGGTCACGACGAGATCGCTCAGCACGATCTCGCCGGGAACTGTGTCCGCAGTCGATGACGCGAACCCGACATGCTGACCGTGCCGCATGACGGCGTAGAACTCTGCGCCCGGATCGAGCAAGCGCCCCGCGCGCGCGAGTCGTTCCGACTGTCCCTGGAAGAGCTCGCGGTGGGCGAGCGCGGAGATCCCCGCGATCCAGAACAGAAGTACGAGCGCAGCGACGATGCCGCGCCGGCTCATGATACGCCGCGCCCGCGCGGGGCGGGTGGGATGAATGACATAGGACGCGCTCACTCGAGAGCCAGCGAAGTTTCGTCCTCGATCCAGCCGAGGTACCTGTCGAGGCCGGATGCGACCGGGAGCGCGAGCAGCTCCGGCACGCGGTAGGGATGCAGCTCGCCGAAGGCGACCTCCAGCGACTCGAGCCGTGCGGTCCGCGTCTTCAGCAGGACGACGACTTCCTGTTCGTCCGCGAGCTTCCCCTCCCATCGATAGATCGAGCGGGCTCCCGGCAGCATCGTGCCGCACGCGACGATGCGCCGCTCGACGAGCGCGCGGATGAGGTGCTCGGCTTCGTTCGTGTTCGCGACGGTGGTGAGCACGACCACCGCGTCAGTGCGCGGCCTGGATGTTGGGCGATCGGATGACATATCTGCATATGGACGACCGAAGCCGCGGAAAAGGCTCAGCCGAGGGGAGCCGCACCCGACCCGCGCCTCCCCAGACGTCCGCAGTCGTCATCCGCGCCGCGCGCTACTTCGTCTGGCGCTTGAAGTAGAAGTGCACCGCCAGCCCATCGCTCACCACTCCGGTCAGCTTCCACCCCTCGTCCCCCAGCGCATTCAACTCTGCCTCGCTGAGTGGCTCCTGCTCAGCCAGCTTCCGCTCGATGTGCCTGTACTCCCACGCCGGCTCCACGTACACCATGGGTGGCTGGACATGGACTTCAGGCATCTGGAATGGCGGCACCCGCTCCGGCCGCTCGATGGTGCTGCTCATTGTCCGTCTCCTCCCTCGATTTATCATCCCGACGCCGCCGCAAGATCCGCACTCCCACACCCCCAAGAATCCTTGGCCCTTGCGGACCGTCCCTCTCGGCCCGTCCGGTTCGATCCGCGTTCATCCGCGTCATCCGCGGCTCGCTGTTGCCGTTGCCGTTGTCGTATCCGCGGCCATCCGCGCAAATCCGCGGTACCCTCGTGTTATATCCGCGGCCCTCCGCGGTTCTTGTATTCATCCGCGGTCCTCGACAGCTTTACAGGGTTATGCCCGAAGAAACACTGATAGTCCGCGGCGCCCGCGAGCATAATCTCCGCAACATCGACGTCACCATCCCCCGCGATCGCCTGACCGTGATCACGGGGCTGTCCGGCTCTGGCAAATCGTCGCTGGCCTTCGATACGATCTACGCCGAGGGACAACGCCGCTACGTCGAGTCGCTGTCGGCGTACGCGCGGCAGTTTCTCGGGCTCATGGAGAAGCCGGATGTCGATGCGATCGAGGGGCTCTCGCCCGCGATCTCGATCGAGCAGAAGAGCGCGGGACACAACCCGCGCTCCACCGTCGGCACCGTCACCGAGATCTACGACTACCTGCGCCTGCTGTACGCACGCGTCGGCACACCGCACTGCCCGCAGTGCGGGCGCCCCGTGCAGCGACAGAGCGCCACGCAGATCGCCGAATCGGTGCTCGCGTGGCCCGAGGGGACGCGCATCGAGGTGCTCGCGCCACTCGTGCGCGGGCGCAAGGGCGAGTTCCGCGACCTCTTCGAGTCGGCGCGCAAGCAAGGGTTCGTTCGCGCGATCGTGGACGGCGAGCCGATCGAGCTCGCCTCGCCGCCCAAGCTCAACAAGCAGCGCAATCACAGCATCGCCGTCATCGTCGATCGGCTCACGGTGCGCCAGGCGGATCGCGGCCGGCTCGTCGATTCGATCGAGACGGCGCTCAAGCTGGCGGACGGACTCGTGGAAGTGGTTCGCCATCCGACTGCAGGCAGTGGTGACGGCGCCGAGAAGGAAGCTCCCGTTGCACAGCTCTTCTCCGAACGCTACGGCTGCCCGGAGTGCGGAATCTCACTCTCCGAGCTCGAGCCGCGGCAGTTCTCCTTCAACTCGCCCTTCGGTGCGTGCCCGGCGTGCGGCGGACTCGGCACTCGGCGCGAAGTGCGCGAGGAGCTGATCCTGGGCGATTCGCGCATCTCGATTCTCGAGGGCGTCATCATTCCGTGGGGCGAGCCCACCGGCCATCTCCGCCGCTCGATTCTTCCCGCGCTCGCCAAGGAGTACGGCTTCGACCTCAACACGCCGTGGGGAGAGCTGCCGCAGAAAGTGCGGGACGTGATCCTCTACGGCAGCGGCGGCAAGAAGACCACCGTGCAGATCGACTCGGGCTCGTTCAAGGGCGAGTATCAGCGCGCGTGGGAGGGCGTGCTGGCGAACATCCAGCGCCGCTACGCCGAGACCTCGTCCGACGCGGTGCGCGCCGAGCTCGAGGAGTACATGATCGAGGCGCCCTGCAACGCGTGCGGCGGGCGTCGTCTCAAGCCCGAATCGCTCGGCGTCACGATCGGTGGCCGGAACATCGGCGAGCTCGTGGAGATGTCGGTGGCCGAGGCGCGTGCGTTCGTCGACTCGCTGCCGGTGCGAGAGAACGGGAAGCCCGGGCTCGATCGCGAGATCGCGGGACCCATTCTGAAGGAAGTGCGCGACCGCCTGCACTTTCTCGTGGACGTTGGACTCGAGTACCTCACGCTCGGCCGCCCCGCGGAATCACTCTCCGGTGGCGAGGCGCAGCGCATCCGACTGGCGACACAGATCGGCTCGCGTCTGGTGGGTGTGCTCTACATTCTCGACGAGCCGTCGATCGGTCTGCATCAGCGTGACAATGCGCGACTACTCGCCACGCTCCGTCAGCTGCGCGATCTCGGCAACACCGTCATCGTCGTCGAGCACGACGAGGAGACGATGCGCGAGGCCGATCATCTCATCGATCTCGGGCCGGGCGCGGGGAAGCATGGCGGTCTCGTCATCGCCGAGGGCACCGTCGAGGCGGTGAGTTTGAATCCCGCGTCGCTCACGGGCAAATATCTTCGTGGCGACGTTGCCATCCGCACCCCAGATCAGCGCCGTCCGGTGGACGCGAAGCGCGTGCTGCGCATCGAGGGTGCGCGCGAGCACAATCTGCAGAACCTCGACATCGACATCCCACTCGGGTTGTTCGTCGCCGTCACCGGTGTGTCGGGCTCCGGCAAGTCCACGCTCGTCGAGGACGTGCTGCATCGCGCGCTCGCTCGACACTTCTATCGGGCGCGCGTGATCCCCGGTGCGCACGAGCGCATGACGGGACTCGAGCACATCGACAAGGTGATCGCCATCGATCAGAGCCCGATCGGTCGCACGCCGCGCTCGAACCCCGCAACCTACACGGGGCTCTTCACGCCGATCCGCGATCTGTTCGCCGAGCTCCCCGAGGCGAAGATCCGCGGCTACGGCCCGGGTCGCTTCTCGTTCAACGTGAAGGGTGGTCGATGCGAGGCGTGTCAGGGCGATGGACTCGTGAAGATCGAGATGCACTTCCTCCCCGACGTGTACGTTCCGTGCGAGGTGTGCAAGGGGAAGCGCTACAACCGCCAGACGCTCGAGCTCCGCTTCCGCGGCGCCAGCATCGCCGACGGGCTCGAGATGCCGGTGGACGATGCATACGCATACTTCGAAAACCAGCCGCGAATCCGCCACAAGCTCGCCACGCTGTGCGATGTCGGGCTCGGCTACATCCACCTCGGGCAGAGTGCGACCACGCTCTCCGGTGGCGAGGCGCAGCGCGTGAAGCTCGCGACGGAGCTCTCGAAGCGTGACACGGGCCGCACCTTCTACATTCTCGATGAGCCGACCACGGGCCTCCACTTCGAGGACGTGCGCCTGCTGCTCGACGTGCTGCACCGACTCGTGGAGAAGGGGAACACGGTGCTCGTCATCGAGCACAACCTCGACGTGATCAAGACAGCCGACTGGATCATCGATCTCGGCCCCGAGGGCGGCGAGCGTGGCGGAACGATCGTCGCGGCGGGGACGCCCGAGGAGCTCGCCGAGGTGTCGGCGTCGCACACGGGGCAGTATCTGCGCCCGCTGCTTGCACGCCGTCTCGAGGAGAAGGCGGGATAGCCTCGGCTGTCATCGCCTCTCCTGCCGCACTATCTTATCGACAGCGCACACCGCGAGCGCCGAGGTGTTGTCGAAACAGGGGGGACGGGGGAGGCGTATGGGTTATGAGCTGTGAGCTGTGAGCTGTGGGCGATGAGCTAAAGGCGCTCTTGAACTCCGTGCTCAGAACCAAACTCACAGCTCACAGCTCACAGCTCACAGCCCGAATCATCTCCCTCTCGTTCACCACTCGTCCTTGAGGACACTCGCATCCATGGTCACCAAAGAAGAGATCGAGGGCTTTCTCGATCGGCTGGGCGCCGACGGCGCCAGCTATGACGAGATCGAGCCCGGCATGTGGATCGTCCGCTCCGGTGGCGCGCTCGCCGCGGACGCCGTGGTGCACTATTCGCCGCCGGTCGTCCTTATCCGGACGAAGGTCGTCGATCTGCCGACGTCAGAGCGCGAGTTCGCGGTGCTGTCGCGCCGACTGCTTCAGCTCAACGCAAGCGAGCTCGTGCACGGCTCGTACGGGATCGAAGGGAACTCCGTGGTCCTTACCGAGGCGTTGGAGCTTGAACACCTCGACTTCGAGGAATTTCTGGCCAGCTACGAGTCCATGATGTTGGCGCTGGCATCGCACCTGCGGGAACTTGCCCCCGTTCGCGAGGCACAGTGACATGGGTATCTTCGACCGTCTCTCCACGCTGATCCGTTCGA
>DASSNR010000034.1:0-41287 GCA_035687925.1 Gemmatimonadaceae bacterium
GGCCAATCCGGAGTCGATGCCCCCGCTGCAGAACGTCCCCAGCGGCACCTCGCTCATCATCTGCGCATCGACCGACCGATCGAGGTGGCCGCGAAGTAATTCCGTCGCTTCCTCGAGCGACATCGCGGTGTCGGGTGATCCGGCGGGCGGCTCCCAATAGGCGTGAATCTGAAGCGCCCCATGTTCCCAGACGGCGAGATGTCCAGGCAGAAGTCGATGCACTCCATCGAAGAACGTGTGACTTCCCGCCACATAGCGGAACGTCAGATACTCGGCCAGGCTCTCCCGGCGTGCGATCGCGGGCCGCTCCGCTCCGGCCAGGACGGCTTTGATCTCCGAGCCGAAGAAGAGACCTTCCGACGTGACCGTATAGAAGAGCGGCTTGATTCCGAAGTGATCGCGGATCAACACCGTGCGATCGCGCCGCGCATCGTGAATCGCGAGAGCGAAGATGCCGTTGAGCCTGGCGGCGAAGCTCGGACCGTACTCCTCGTACGCGTGGACGAGCACCTCGGTATCCGAATGCGTGCGAAACCGATGGCCCCGCTGCGTGAGCTCACGTGACAGCTCTCGATAGTTGTAGATCTCGCCGTTGAACGTGACCCAGACGGTCCCGTCTTCATTCGACAACGGTTGCGCGCCGCCCTGCACGTCGATGATGCTGAGCCGCGTATGGCCGAGCGCAACACCGTGCGACGCGTATAGCCCCACACCGTCGGGGCCCCGATGGACGATCGTGTTCCGCATGCGGACGAGACGATCGGTGTCCGCAGGGCGGCCGGTATCAGAAAAGGCGAATCCGCAGATTCCGCACATATGTCAGTGAGTGGTCTTTCACTCGGTGCACGACCGAGGCGAGAGGGAACCGAACAGCGCTGACGAAGCCCAGACGCGTCCATGCAGCGGACGTCCGACGACCGACACGAGGACGCGATCAGCCACATAGTAGCGACTATGCCACCATCCTATAGCGAGCGCGCCACTAACGAGCGCGGCGCCATCATACGCGGGAACGGTGCCAGCGCGTTTCGTCTTCGCGTCCGCCGGTTCGGCCACGGCCGATGCCGGCCTTGAAGGGGCACGAAAGTTGTTAGCCATGCAGCGTCGCGGTTCGGACAACGCAGTTCGGATCTACAACCTGGCGAGAGACCAGTATGAACACCCTCGAAGCGGTGTATCAACGCGCCCCCGTGTGGCTGCAATCCCTGCTCATGAATGGGCACGCTTGGCGTATCGAGCGCCACCGGTATGGCGCACCATTTCGTGACGCGGTGAAGCGTCTCGCCACGATGGAGCAGTGGGATGAGGAGCGCATTCGCGCCTATCAGGACGAGCGCATCCGGCACGTCGTCCAGACGGCGTACGAGCAGAGCCCGTACTACCGCGAGTCGATGCGCGCAGCGGGCGTTCACCCTGCAGAGATCCGTGGCGCTCAGGATCTTGCGCGGCTGCCGTTACTGACGAAGGACATCGTCCGATCGCGCGGCGCGGATCTGCAAACGAGCCCCACGCCCGCACCGGGCTGGCACGCCGGACACACGAGCGGCACGACCGGCACTCCCCTCGCCATGTGGTACGATCAGACCACCTGCGTCATGACCAATGCCGTCGATCGCCGCCACAAGCAGTGGGTGGGGCTGGGCGATGATGACTGGATCGGTCTGCTGCTGGGACGCGTGATCGTCCCGGCGCATCAGCAGCGGCCGCCATTCTGGAGAACGAACCACATTCAGAAGCAGGTGTGGTTTTCGAGCTTCCACCTGAGCGAGGAGCACATGGCGAGCTACGTCCGCGAGATCCAGCGGCGTCGGCTTCGCTTCCTCGAAGGGTACCCATCGACGCTGTTCATCCTGGCGAAGTACGTGCTGCAGCGCGGGATCGAGCTCCCCATGGACGCAGTGATCACATCGTCCGAGACGCTCCACGAGGTGCAACGACAGACGATCGAGGCGGCGTTCGACTGCAAGCTGTTCGACTTCTACGCGCTTGCGGAGCGGGTCATCTACGCTGGAGAATGTGAAGCACACGTCGGCAAGCATCTCGCGGAGACATACGGATACACGGAAGTGGTCGACGACGATGGCGACCCCGTGCCGGATGGGGGATGTGGCTACCTCGTCGGCACGAGTCTGCACAATCTGGCCATGCCGATGATCCGGTATCGCACGAGTGATGTCTCGCGAATCATGACGGAGACGTGCGCCTGCGGGAAGTCGCTGCGCCGCATCCAGGACGTCACGACCAAGGCCGAGGACATTGTCGTCACGCCGGACGGTCGCATGATCTCACCCTCCGTGCTCACGCATCCCTTCAAGCCGCTCGAGCACATCGCTGCGTCACAGATCGTGCAGGAGCGGCTCGACCATCTCGTGGTCAAGCTCGTCGCTGCCGATCAGCCGTCGCACGAAGAGGAGCACGCGCTCCTGCAGAGCCTACGCGATCGTCTGGGTGACGACATGACGATCGAGATCCGGAATGTCAGCGCCATTCCGAGGGATCCATCCGGCAAGTTGCGCTGGGTGGTCTCGAAGGTGCCCCATTCCTACCTCGTGCCATGGGCCACCGACGAGCGACGCCTGGAGTCGATCGAGCGGACCGCCGCGCCGGTCTAGGAGCGAGTCTGTACCTGTCGTGCGACCGACGCGGCGAGTGCCGTGTCGTAGCGCTGGGATGCGAAGACCTTCGTGACGTTCACGGCCGGCTTCCCCGGTCGCAGCGCCTTCTGTGCGCCGATCGCCGCCCATGACAGCGGAACCAGCAGCGCCGTCGGGAGCCAGAGCACGGTCAGGTCGGGATTCACCCTCCTGAGTCGCGAGACGAGCTCCCGACGCGTCGGCAGCTCCGGTGCGAGGATGTGCAGCGTGTCGGGCGCTTCGTCGAAGTGGGTGGCCATCCACGCGAGCGTCTGCCCCGCGAAGCCGACATCGGCCACGCCGAGCGCATCGCGCGGCGAGCCGACCGCCACGAAGATGTTGCCCACG
This sequence comes from Gemmatimonadaceae bacterium, assembly GCA_035687925.1. Taxonomy (GTDB): domain Bacteria; phylum Gemmatimonadota; class Gemmatimonadetes; order Gemmatimonadales; family Gemmatimonadaceae; genus DASSNR01. The sequence goes on from DASSNR010000034.1 coordinate 2,982, forward strand.
CGCTTCCCCAGTCGGCCGGGTGGCTCGAAGTTGTTGTAGTCCACGAGCGCGCCCGGTCGGGCGATCTTCACCGTGATACCGAGCTCCTTGCCGAGCGCGACCGCGCGGCGCTCCGACTCGAGCTTGCCCCAGACGTAGGGACCGCGCTCCTCACCGCGCGCCTCGAGTGGGCTGTCTTCCTTCAATACCGAGCGGCTGCTCGCTGCGGAGAGCACGGCGAGGCTGCTCACGTGGATGACGCGCGAGACGCCGGCTTCTGCCGCCGCGCGCAACACGCGCTCCGTCGCCTGCACGGAGTCCTTGCGGTGCTCGTCGAAGCCGCCGGCGGTCGCGGCCGCGCAGTGGATCACGACGTCCATCTGCTGGAGGAGATCCGTCGGCAGCATCTCCGAAACATCGGCCACGTGATACTCGACGCCCGGCAACTGATCCCACGCGGGCGGCGACCGGCGGGCGACCACTCGCGCGACGTCTCCGTGTGCGGCGAGCGCACGCGCGACCTCCTTGCCGAGGAAGCCCGTTCCTCCAGTGATGAGGACACGGGACGCCGTGTCCACGCGCGGAGCGATGGGGCGCGTTGGGGCGACGGCCACGCGGGCCGGCGCCTCGAGGGCGCGCGCGACGCGCTCCCAGATGCGGACGGTCTCGAGGATCTGCTCGGGCGTCATCGGCGCGGGCGCGTCGTCGAGAATCGATGTATAGAACGCCTCGAAGATCTCGCGCAGCCCGGGGTAGCTGCGCTGGCGCTTGAGGGCGCGCCGTCCGAGCGCGCGCGTGGTGCCGGAGAGCAGCTGTCGCGAGAGCCGATAGGGGTTCAGGATCTTGTCGATGCCGGACGTGCCCGGACCGATGAGACGCTGCACCGTTCCGCGCACGAAGTCGGCGTGGACCGCGCCATTCGTGCCGATCACGCGCAGGTAGCTCTCGACCGGCCGACCCTCGAGCGTCACGGTGAGGTTGCCGGTGATCGCGCCGCTGCGCACGAGCGCGTGGAGTGTCCCCGCAGGCCCCAGGTCCAGCGCGGTGAGCTCGGCGTGGTCGCCGGGCGAGGCCGCCTCGAGGAACTGGAGCAGGAGGTAGACGGGGTGCGGCAGGATGTCGAGGAGCTGCAGGTCCGCGCGGAGCGGCGTGCGGCCGTTGGGTGAGCGGCGCACGGTGCGGAACGAGAAGTAGCTCTCGACGTGCACGATTCTGCCGAGCATCGGAAGCAGCGCGAGCGCCTCGCGAGCCGGCGATTCGTACAGCAGTTGATGACCCGCGCACAGCTTGACGCCCTTCTCCTGCGCGGCGTCGATGAGCTGCGCCGCGCCGTCGGCGGACTCGACGAAGGGCTTCTCGACGTACACGTTGCACCCGGCGGCGACGGCTGCGTCGGCCATGGCCTGGTGCGTGGATGGCGCCGTGCAGATGTGCACGACGTCGATCGCTTCGTGCGCGAAGAGCGTCTCGAGATCGGGATAGGCGGTCGAGCCGGCGCACAGCTGCTCGATCGCCTCGCGCGCGGCGGGAGCGGGGTCGACCGATGCAACGACCCGGGCCAGCGGGCCGAGGTGTGCGATGGCGCGTGCGTGATGCTGTCCCATCTTGCCGGCGCCCACGATGGCGACGCGGAGCGGCGCGCTCCGGGCGGGGGCCGACGTACGAGCAGCCACGTGATCCGTGGGCGCGGTGGTGGTATCCAGGCGGTGTGCGGTAGTCATCTGTGAAAAGCGGGATGCGAGTTCCGCGTGCGCACGCACACCAGTCGGGCGGGCGCGCGCTCGCAGGCGCACAGCTCGAGCGCGCGTCGATCTTTGGCAAGGTTCGCGCCGATTGGGACGGGCCCCATTCTTGCGCCATCGCGCGGCGTGCAACGACGTCCATCTTCACACGCACCACGCGTGCATTTCGGCTTTGCGCGCGACCCGCTTCGGATCACCCTGTTCCTCCTGCTGGTGGTGACCATCAGCCGGGTGCATCAGGCGCTCGGGCTGAATGCGCTGCGCCCGGCGTTCCTGCTCTTCGCGTTTGCGGCTGGCTACGCGTTCATCACCCCCAACTCGCTCGTGCGGGAAAGCCCCTTCCGCTACTGGCCGACCCGGGTGGTGGCCGCGCTGCTGGTGATGGCGTGCCTCTCGGCGCCGTTCGGCATATCGCTCGGTGGATCGGCGTCGTTCATCCTGAGCGATTACGCGAAGGTGCTGGTCGTCGCCTTCCTGCTCATGATGGTGATTCGCGGCACATCCGACCTGTCGATGTTCGTGACGGCGTACGTGGTCTCGGCCGGCGTGCTGGTCTGGATGGCGGTGTTCATCTTCCGGCTGCAGATGACGTCGGAGGGGATGGCACGGCTCGACAACATGTACACGTACGACGCGAACGATCTGGGGTGCGTGCTGATCACCGGTCTGCCCCTGGTAGTGCTCGCGCTGCAGACCTCGAAGCGCCGGGGCAAGGTGGTGTGCGGCGTCATCCTGGCCGGGATCGGATTGGCGATCGCACGGTCGGGATCGAGAGGCGCCTTCGTCGGGCTGGCCACCGTCGGGCTCGCGATTCTCATCATGCTGAAGGAGGTCCCGGCGCCCAAGCGCGTCGGGTTCGTCGCAGCTGTGCTGCTCGCACTGATCATCGCCGCGCCGAAGGGGTATTGGGACCAGATGCTGACGATCGTGCATCCGAAGCAGGACTACAACTGGACGGAGCGCGACGGTCGCAAGCAGATCTGGGAGCGGGGGATGCACTACATGTGGACCCATCCGCTCTTCGGCATCGGCATCAACAACTTCGGGCGCGCCGAAGGGACGATCTCTTCGCTGGCGAAGAGCTACGAGCTCGGAGATGCCGGCATTCGCTGGGCAGCTCCACACAATTCCTTCGTTCAGGCCGGCGCCGAGATGGGGGTCCCGGGACTCATCCTCTGGTCGTCGCTCGTGTTCGGCGGAATGGTTGCGTGCATGCGCATCCGGCGGCGGCTACCCTCCACGTGGCTGCATGGCGATCGAGAGCAGCGCTTTCTCTACCTCATGAGCGTCTACCTATCCATCTCGTTCCTGGGCTTCGCCGTCACGGCGTTCTTCGTGTCGTTCGCGTACCTGGATCCCATCTACATTCTCGCTGCGTACCTGGTCGGTTATTACCGATCGGTCGACCTGAAGCTCCGGGAGATGCGGATCCCGAGCGGACCGCCACCGGTGCAATGGAGTCGCGTCACCGGACAGCGCGGCGGACTGGCCGTCGCCCACGGGCGCGCCCCGCGTCCGACCCGCGTGCTCGGCGCGTAGCGTCGTGACGACCACGTCCGCTCGCCACGAGAGATAGCGCAGTATGTGCGGTATCGCGGGCATCTTCTCCAGCGCCAGTTGGCGCGAGGACTCGCTCGGCCACGCGATCGAGACCATGACGGGCACGCTCACGCATCGCGGTCCCGACGATCACGGTGTGTGGACCGACGCCTCGTCCGGCGTCGCACTCGGCTTCCGTCGCCTCTCGATCGTCGACCTCTCCGAGCACGGGCATCAGCCGATGCGCTCGGCGTCGGGGCGGTTCACCATCGTCTTCAACGGCGAGGTCTACAACCACTGCACGATGCGCGCGGAGCTGGAGCAGATGGGGTGGCGGTTCCGCGGGCACTCCGACACCGAGGTGATCCTCGCGGCGTTCGAGCGGTGGGGGATCGTCGACTCGGTGAAGCGCTTCATCGGGATGTTCGCGATCGCGGTGTGGGATGCGGAGGCGAGACGGCTGTCGCTCATCCGCGACCGCCTCGGCATCAAGCCGCTGTTCGTGTCCGCGCGCGATGGGCTCGTGACGTTCGGCTCCGAGCTCAAGGCGCTCGTCGCGGGACCGCGCTTCGACCGCACGATCGACACCGACGCGCTTACGGACTTTCTGCGCTACCTCTATGTGCCGGCGCCGCGCACGATCTACCGGCATGCACAGAAGCTCCGCCCCGGGCACATCCTCACGATCACCGATCCGCGTGCGCCGCTGCCGGACTCCGTGGCGTACTGGTCCGTGGAGGACGAAGCGCGTCGCGGGCTCGCCGATCGGTTCACGGGGAGCGACGAGGAGGCGATCGACGAATTCCAGCGACGGCTTCAGGATGCGATCGAGCTCCGCCGGCAGGCGGATGTCCCGCTCGGCGCGCTGCTTTCCGGGGGGATCGACTCTTCGGTCGTAGTCGCGATGCTGCAAGGGGCGTCGATGGAGCCGATCAAGACGTTCACCGTCGCGTTCGAGGTGGCGGAGCACAACGAGGCGCAGCATGCGGCGCGCGTGGCCGAGTACCTCGGCACGGAGCACACCGAGGTGCTGCTCACGGGGCATGATGCGCTGGACGTGGTGCCACGCCTGGCCGAGATCTTCGATGAGCCACACGCGGACACCTCGCAGATTCCGGCGTACCTGATCTGCGCGGTGGCGCGCCGAGCGGTGACCGTCGCGCTCTCGGGTGACGGCGGGGATGAGGTGTACGGCGGATACAACCGGTACACGTTCGGGGAGCGGATGCTGCTGCGGATGCGGCGCGTCCCGCGGCCGGTGCGCCGGTCCGTCGCCGCGGGGATCGACGCGCTCTCGCCGGCGTCGTGGGATCGCGCGTATCGGGCGGTGGCGCGCGTGCTCCCCTCGACGTTCCAGCACCGGCTCCCGGGCGAGAAGTTGCACAAGATGGCGCGCGTCATGAGCGCGGACTCGGTGCCGCACATGTACCGCTCGCTCCTCTCGGCGTGGCCCGATCCCGAGCACGTCGTGCGCGGCGAGCGTGAAGCGCCCGATGAGGTGGAGCACCTGCTCCAGCGACGCGACCTCTCGCGACTGCTCGATCACGTGATGCTCAGCGATCAACTCACGTATCTCCCGGACGATCAGCTCGCGAAGGTGGACCGCGTGAGCATGGCGGTGAGCCTCGAGGCGCGCGTGCCGCTCGTGGATCATCGGCTCGTCGAGTTTTCGTGGCGGTTGCCGGCGTCGATGAAGGCGAGGAACGGGGAGGGGAAGTGGCTGCTGCGACAGGTGCTCTATCGCCTGGTGCCGCGCGAGATCGTGGATCGGCCGAAGATGGGGTTCTCGGTTCCGCTCGAGCAGTGGCTGCGTGGACCGCTGCGCGAGTGGGCCGAGGATCTGCTCTCGACAGAACGGCTGGAGCGCGACGGCGTGTTGCACGCGGCTCCGATTCGGCGCGCGTGGGGCGAGCTCGTGTCGGGGCGGAGCGAGGTGGCGCTTGGGCTGTGGGCAGTGCTCATGTTCCAGGCGTGGCACGAGCGGTGGGCGGCGTGAGGCGCGAGCGCGATCGGCGCGCATGAGCACGGTGCAACGGAACACGGCAATCGAACCGGGAACGACGATCGGATGGAGATGCCAAGCATGAGCTTGCGTGGAACGCTGCGCACCCTGGGTGAGCGCGGGCTCATCGCGTCGCGTGTTCCGTCCGCCGCCCGAGCCGCGCGCCGCGATGACGCGCTGGTGCTCGCGTACCACAACATCGTTCCGGCCGGTGCACGGGCAGCAGGCGACCGCTCGCTGCATCTCTCCCAACCCGCATTCGTCGAGCAACTGGACTGGTTGCTCGATCGCTACGACGTGGTGCCGCTCGATCGCGTGCGCGCGGACGATGCGGCGTCCGCGCGCCGCCCGCGCGTGGCCATCACTTTCGACGATGCGTATCGCGGCGCGGTGACGGTGGGTGTTCGTGAGCTCGTGCGCCGCGGCCTTCCGGCGACGATCTTCGTGACGCCGGCATTCGTCGGCGGGAAGACGTTCTGGTGGGACGTGCTCGCGCCGCGCGACGACGAAGGGCTCGATGCGACGTTCCGCGAGCGGGCACTCGACGAATTCCAGGGCGACGACACGCGGGTGCGTGAATGGGCGCGGTCGAGCGGTCGCGCCGAGGAGCCGATGCCCGATCATGCCGAGTGCGCCACCGAGGATGAGCTGTGCGCTTCCGCGCGCCAGCCCGGCATCACGCTCGGCTCGCACACGTGGAGTCATCGCAACCTCGCGCGATTGGACGACGCGACGCTTCACGACGAGCTCACGCGTCCCGTCGCGTGGCTCGAGGAGCGGTTCGGGGCTGTGTGCCGCTGGATCTCGTACCCGTACGGCTCGTTCGATGCGCGCGTCGCACGCGCGGCACAGCGCGCGGGCTATGCCGGCGCGCTGCGAATCGACGGCGGGTGGATCGGCGGTGCGGCCCGGGATCCCTTCGCGCTGCCTCGTCTCAACGTGCCGGCGGGTCTCTCCCGGGACGGCTTCATCCTCCGGACGGCGGGACTCCTCTGCCGATGAACTCGTGAAAGTGCACACCGTTCTCGTGACCGATGGGGAGCAGCGAGCGGCGCTGGCCCTCGTGCGCGCGCTGGGGCGAGCGGGGCACACGGTCTACGCCTGCTCGCGGCGCGGGCGGTCGATCGCCGGGGCTTCGCGATACTGCCGGCGTGAGGCGCGCGTGTCGGACGCGCTCGCGATGCCCGATCGATTCGCGGACGACGTGACGGCGCTCGTACGCGCGCACGACGTGGATGTCGTCATCCCCGTCGCCGAGCCCGCGATCCTCGCGCTCCTTCCACAGCGCGAGCGACTCGCCGGCGCCTGCATCCCCTTCGTCGACGCGTGCACGTTCCGGAAGATCTCGGACAAGGCGCTCCTCCTCGACACCGCACCGCGATTCGGGATCGCGATCCCGGAGCAGCGCACGCTCGCGCGGCGCGATGACCGCGGCACGCTGCGCGTCGACACACTGCGATTCCCGCTCGTCCTCAAGCCTTCGCGATCCGTAGGCGAGCATGAGGGGAAGCGCGCCAAGCTCGGCGTCCGCTTCGCCGCCAACCCGATGCAGCTCGAGTGGCACCTCGACGAGCTCGACGACGCCGCGTACCCGTTGCTCCTGCAGCAGCGCATCGTCGGGCCAGGGATCGGCATCTTCCTCCTTCTCTGGCGCGGCGAGGTGCACGCGACGTTCGCGCACCAGCGCATCCGCGAGAAGCCGCCCTCTGGGGGGGTGAGCGTGTACCGCGAGAGCGTGGCGGCCGATCCGGATCTCGTCGCGCGCTCTCGACAGTTGCTCGAATCCTTCGGCTGGCAAGGGGTCGCGATGGTCGAGTACAAGCTCGACTCGGCCACGAACACGCCGTACCTGATGGAGATCAACGGCCGCTTCTGGGGCTCGCTGCAGCTCGCGCTCGATGCCGGCGTCGATTTCCCGACGCGGCTGCTCGCGGCGATGGACGGGGATGGCCCGCCGCCGGAGCGGATGGACCGGTATCGCGAGGGGGTGCGGAGCCGATGGTGGTGGGGCGACGTCGATCATCTGCTGGCGCGCATGCTGCATTCGCCAGAGACGCTCGCGCTCCCGCCCGATGCGCCCGGGCGGTGGCGCGTGGTGCGCGACTTTCTCACGGTGCGGCGCAACGATCGGAACGAGATTCTGCGAGCGAGCGACCCATGGCCCTTCGTACGGGAAACGGCCGAGTGGTTGCGGGGACGATAATGCCGGCAGGACATGTTCGTGCGGGCATCGTGCACGTCCACAGCGACTACTCGCACGATGGCAAGGATTCACTGGAGCGACTCCGCGACTTCGCGCTCCAGCGCGACATCGCCTTCGTGGGGCTCACGGACCACGCCGAGGATCTGACGCCGGAGCGATTTGGCGAATACGTGGCGAAGTGCCGTGCGCTGTCGGACGATGCGGTGCGCCTCATCCCGGGGCTGGAGTATCGCTTCGCCGGATACACCGGGTTGCACCTGCTCGCGCTCGGCCTCACGAAGTGGATCGAGCCGGTGACGCCGGCGGATTTCATCCAGCAGACGCGCGGCGTGACGTCGCTCACGATCGTCGCGCACCCGGTGCTCGCGCGCTATCGCATCCCGCGCGAGGTGCTGGACGGGATCGACGCGATCGAGGTCTGGAACGCGAGCTACAACACGCGCTACCTGCCGGACCCGCGCGCGATCCGCATGCTGCACTCGCTGCGTCTGACGCGGCCGACGGTCGTCGGGACCGCGGGGCTCGACCAGCACGACGGACGGAACGACCGCGAGACGCGCGTGATCATCGCGGATGTGACCGAGCCGCTGGTCGCGCTCAAGACGGGGCGCTTCACGAATCGCGGCCGCACGATGCACTTCAGCTCGACGGCATCCATGTCGCCGATGCAGCTGCGGGCGCTCGAAGCGGCGCGGTGGACGTTCGACAAGGTGGAGCGAACGCAGGAGCGGGTCGCGCGCGCGCTCGCGGCGCGCCGGGCGCGGAGGCTCGTGGCGGGATGACCAGGCGCACGCGTGTGCTGCACGTCATCCAGAACCTGAACTACGGCGGGATGGAGCGGCTGCTCGCGGACATCGTGCGACGTGCGGACCCCGAGCGGTTCGAGAGCCACGTGCTCGTGCTGCAGTACCTCGGCCGCTTCGCCGATGGATTGCGCGAACACGCCGAGCTGCACGTGGCCGAGCCGATGTCGCGGTGGTCCATGGTGTGGCCCGCGTCGCTCGCGCAGACCATTCGCGGGATCGCGCCGGATGTCGTGCACACCCACAGCGGCGTGTGGTACAAGACCACGCTCGCGGCGCGGCAGGCGGGCGTCCCGCGGCTCATTCACACCGAGCACGGGCGACAGACGCCGGATCCGTGGCAGTCGCGCGTCGTGGACGGGCTGGCATCGCGGCGCACGAATGTCGTGGTCGCGGTATCGGAAGCGCTCGCCGCGCAGCTCGCGCGCACGGTGGTGAAGGACGCGCGTCGCATTCGGGTCGTCATCAACGGCGTAGACACGGACGCGTACCGTCCGCGCACGGAGAGCGGGCGCGTGCGACGCGAGCTGGAGATCGCACCTGACGTGCCGATCATCGGGAGCATCGGTCGCTTGGAGCGGATCAAAGGGTACGACGTGATGGTCGAGGCGTTCGCGCTGCTGCGCGCGGGGTGGCCCGACGATCCCGCGCCGGTGCTCGTGCTCGGCGGCGAGGGGACGGAGCGCGCGCGGCTCGAGCAGCTCGCCCGCGAGCGCGGTGTCGCCCAAGCGGTTCGCTTCCTCGGCTGGCGCGATGACATTCACGAGCTGCACTCGGCGTTCACGCTGTTCACCATGTCGTCGCGCAGCGAAGGGACGTCGGTGAGTCTGCTGGAGGCGATGAGCGCGGGGCTCTGTCCGGTGGTGACGGACGTCGGGGGGAACGGCGCGGTAGTTGGCGAAGCACTGCGGCACCGCCTCGTGCCGACGGAGCAGCCCGCGGCGCTCGCGAAGGCGTGGTGCCGAGCGCTGCGCGATGATGCCCGCCGGTGCGCGGACGGCGCCGCGGCGCGTGCCCGTGTGCAGCAGTCGTTTGCGCTGGACGCGATGGTGCGGGCGTACGAGGGGTTGTACGTGGGCGAGTGAGCCCGTCCCCGCTACGGCCGCACTGACGTCAGTGTCGCTGCCGTTCCCAACGATGGCGCCAACGCGGCTCCCGGCTGCCCCACGCACTCCTCGATCGCGTCGAACAACAGCGCCGCCTGGTGCGCGCGGCTGAAGCGCTTGTCGCGGGCGATGGGGCGGGGGCGGATCCCACGTGCGTGCTCGAGATACCGCCGGTGCAGTACGGCGGCGATGGCATTCACATCGTGCGGCGCAACGACGTCGGCGTCCGTCCCCTGCAGCAGGAGCCCCGTGGCGCTGTCGGGGTGCACGAGCGCGAGGAGCCAGGCGTCGAATTGCATGTACTCGAAGATCTTCGACGGGATGGCCATGTCGCTGTCCTGCGGCAGACTCACGAGCATCGCGGCCCGGCTCAGAAACTCCATCGCTTCGCGGCGCGGTCGGGGCGGACCCGCGCTCACGTACGCCTCGATCCCCTCCTCGCGCGCGATCGCGTGGAGGGAGAGCTCATCGTCGCGCTCGACGTGGCCGATGAACTCGAAGCCGAACTCGTCGGGTGAGAGCTCGAGCTCGGCGATGACGCGGGCCGCGGCGCGGAAGAGCAGCCGCGGATCGCGATCGAGGTAAATGGAGCCTGCGTACGCGATGATGAAGCGGCTGCGGTCGCTCGTCTCGGGGATCGTGTCCCAGTCGTAGCCGTTCATCACGCTCAGGAATCGCTCGCGCCACTCGGGGTATCGCCGCACGAACTCGCGGCGCGCGAGCTCGGTGTTCGCGACGACGAGCGTGGCCTGCGCAACGGCGCGTCGCTCGTGGCGCTGAGCGAGCCGCCACCAGAGCGGATGCGCGATCGCCTCGGGGATGCGCTGCATGAAGCTCCACGGATCGCGAAGATCCATGATGAGCGGGAGGCCGGTGAGCTGCGAGATCCGACGACCCGCATCGTGCACCATGTGCGGCGGCCCGCAGCTGATGACCGCGCGATGCACGCGGGGCTGCACGAGTTGCAGCGCGAGCGAGGTGGCGCGGTCCGCCCACTCATCGCCGCGATCGAAGTCGAGCATGGCGTAGTAGGGGCGCAGGATGTCGCGGCCGGCGCGCGGGTACCAGCGCACCTCATGGCGGCCGAACGACATGGGGCGCGGATGATGGCGGACGTGCGCGCTGTTGTCGCTCGTCCTCGTGCGCAGACGACCGACGAGGGGGCGACACCACCCCCACACGATGTTCTCCACGCGATCGACACGGAGCTCGATGGCGGGAACCCCGTACACCCGCACGCCGGCCGGGAGATCGGCGAGGCGGCGCGGATCGGCATCGCGTAGGCACTCGGGGTCGAGTGTCACGACATCCACGCCCCACGACCGGGCGGCCGCATAGCGGATGAGCTTCTGCCACCGCAATGCACCGGTCGCCTGAGAGGGCGGGAAGTGGTAGCTCAGGAGAAGGAGCCGGCTCTGTTCCTGCGCGGGATTTCCGTCGGCTTGAAAATACGGAACAGCCTGCATCAGTTCGGTGAAGGACGAGGGAACGGCACGGCTAACGAGTGGATCGACGAACGGAGCGACGGTCCACGAACCCTATTGCATGAACGACGCCAACTCGCGGGCCTCTGGACCTTCGAGGATCTGGGTCAGCGGACGGCCGAGCCCTGCCGCCATCACCTGGGCAATCCTCCCCACGAGCACCGCCCAGTCGTGCTCGCGCGCCACGCGCTGTCGCTCCGCGCACCGCTCGGGTGCGTTTTCTTCTTCCCCCAGCGCCTCAGCAATGGCTCGTGACCAACCGTCCGCAGTCGATGGCAATGCCACCACGCTCGCGAACGGCTGGAGCGATTGGATAGGCGTACCGACGGTCGGCCTCCCCGTCGCCAGGTATTCGTGCAGCTTGAGCGGGTAGATGTACTTCGTGTAGTCGTCCAGCCGGTATGGCATGAGGCACACATCGAAGTGCTGCGGATACGCAGCGAGCGCCGCGGTGGCACGAGGACCCAGCAGGTGCACGTTCGGGAGCTTCGAGAGCTCGGCGATGGGCGACTCCGTCTCCGCCTCGTCTTTCTGTCCTCCGACCAGCACGAACGACCACTCGGGATGGCGCTCGGCCAGCGCGATCCACAGCGGCCAATCCAGCTGTTGCTTGAGCCATCCGGTGTATCCGATGCGTGGATGGGGGATCGCCGCCAGCTCGGGGGGGATGGGAGCGGGCTGCGCGAAGGCGTCGTAATCCACGCCGTTCGGCACGCAGGTGGTGTGCGGGTTGATCATCCCCTTCTTGGCCATGAGTCCCGGCGAATGGATGAACACCTCGTCACACTTGGTGAGGAGCTGCATCTCGTCTGCCGGGATCGGCTGCTCGACGGGGGAGAACGTGTACTCGTCGTCGATATGGTAACAGCTCAGGTCGTGGTCCACCGCCGAGAGCGCATTGGCGAACTTCGGATGCCAGATGTAGAGGATGATGTGCGTGCAGCCGGCGCGCTCGAGTGCTCGCCGAGCGCCCTGGAGGCGCAAGCGGAACGAAACCTCCGCGACGAGATGCGGCCGGTGTACTTCCGGAAGCCAACGGTCTGGACTGTGGACACTGAACCCCGGCACCGGCTCGTCCACGGCGCTGCGGTACTCACGCGGATGACGCACGACGTCGCGCCACCCGGGGGCAGGGTTCACCCACATCACGCGAAAGTAGCGGGCGAGCCGCGACAGCACGTGGTGCCGCGGTTGCCATTGATCGCTCCATCGGTCGGGGACGAGCGCAATGACACCGACCTCGGGCGCGAGGGGCGCAGCGGCGGGGAGTTCGCTCATAGACGTACTCCGCCGGCCGGCGAGGCGGGTATCATCTGCTCGAGCGACTCATCTTCTTCGAGCGGTGATGCCTGCCACGACTGGTAGATCATCCCGCAGGTCGTCGAGAGCTCCATGATCTGATCGAACCACGCCTTCCGCTCGCCCTTCGCGCGCGCGAGCCCTGCGTAGGCGAGGCAGCCGAGCACCTCGGGGACGTGGCGGAGTGTCGAGCGAGCGGGTTCCTGCGCTTCCTGTCGCCGCACCTCCATGAGACGACCATACCGGAACGCGCGCCCGAACAGCCAGCGATCGGAAAACTGCTCCGGCCGGATGCGATGCCATACCACGCTCTGCGGCATGAAGACGGGTGCGTGGCCCTGGCGCTTCAGACGTCCAATGAGCTCCGTTTCGCTCCCCATGATGTACGAGGCGCGATGCGGCCCGACGTGCGGATTGAAGCGGACGCCCGCGTCGAACACGGAGCGGCGGATGGCGACGTTGGGACCGAACGGTGTGAAACTGAACGACGGACCCTCGTCCCGCTTGGGGTCGAGCACCGTGAAGCAGATGCCGAGGTAGCGTTGATCGTTGACGTATGCAGGCATCGATGCGGGCGGCCAGAGCGGAAGCACTTTGCCGCCGAACACCACGTGCTCGGGCCATCGCGCGGCGGCCTCGCTCGTCTCCGCGAGCCAGTCGGGTGATACCTCGACATCGTCATCGGTGAACAGGACGAGGTCGCCCGTGATGGAGGGGAGGGCCGCGTTGAGCGCGGCGTTCTTCCCCGGCGTCGTGGCGACCAGGTAGGTCAGCTCGAGCCGATCAGCACATCGACCGCGCACGCCGCGCGTATCGGGGTCGTCCGCATTATCCGCAATGACGACCTGCACGTGATCCAATGGATAGGACGACGCGGCAATGCTGGCGAGCGTTCGCTCCAGCGATGACGCACGCATGCAGGTCGCGATAACTATAGAGAGATCCAACGTCATGCAGCAGGAGACTGGAGACGGCATGAACGACAGTTGCGGGAACACCCGCATCCATCGAAACGACATGACGGGGACGTAGCACCTCCCGTGCCCGAAGTCCGAGGGGCGGAGCCGGAGCGCCGCGCCGGCCACCCCGAGGGCGAGAACGGGTGATTCCAGGGGCGCAGGAGCGCGGCACAAGAGGTGCTACCACGGACCGCGTGACTTCAAACGTGGATCAGCAGAGCTTCCTGGTACCGGTCCAGGCGGCTCGGCCGGCGTCGCGTGGTGGCGACGTCGAGCTCGTCATCGAGCCCGCCGGCCGATGGCCGACGATCGACCTGCACGAGATCTGGGCCTATCGCGAGCTCTTCTTCTTCCTGGTGTGGCGCGACATCAAGGTGCGCTACGCGCAGACCGTCCTCGGCGCGCTGTGGGCGATCCTCCAGCCCGTGCTCACGATGATCGTCTTCACGGTGATCTTCGGGCTGTTCGCGAAGATCCCGTCGGACGGCATTCCGTATCCGGTATTCGCGCTCTCCGCACTCGTGCCGTGGACCTTCTTCTCCACCGCGCTCACGACATCGAGCGGCAGTCTCGTCAACAATCCGGAGCTCATCTCCAAGATCTACTTCCCGCGGCTCGTGATCCCGACGGCGCCGGTGCTCGCGGCACTGTTGGACTTCGTCATTGCCTTCGTGGTGCTGCTGGTCGTGATGACGATCTTCGGCGTCGCGCCGCACGCGAGTGCCATCGTGCTCGTGCCGCTGCTCCTTCTACTGATTGTGATGACGGCGACCGGCACCGGATGCTGGCTCTCGGCGCTCAACATCCAGTACCGCGACGTGAAGCAGATCACGCCGCTCCTCATGCAGATCTGGATGTACTCGTCGCCGATCATCTACCCGCTGTCGATGATTCCCGAGCGGTTCCGGCCGATCTACGCGCTCAATCCGATGGTCGGCGTGATCGCGGGGTTCCGTTCGGTGCTCGTCGGATCGGGTGAGGTGCCGTGGGCAATGCTCGGCATCTCGCTCGCGGTGGCGACGGTGCTGCTGGTGACGGGGGCCCTCTACTTCCGGCGGACCGAGCGCGTGTTCGCAGACGTGATATGACCGAGATTCCTCGCTGCGCTCGGAATGACAACCCGTGAGGTGAACGCGTGAGAACCATGCCCGAGGCGGTGATCCACGTGGAGCATCTGGGGAAGCGCTACCGCATCGGCACAGCGGCCGAGCGGCACGACACGCTGCGCGACGCGATCGTGCACGTAGCGAAGTCGCCGCTCCGTGTGGCGCGGCGCGTGGCGCGAACCGGCCGAACGGATGCGAACAACGCACGCGATGGCGCCGACACCGTGTGGGCGCTCCGCGATGTCTCGTTCGATGTGCACCGCGGCGAAGTGCTCGGCATCATCGGGCGCAACGGGGCGGGGAAGAGCACCGTCCTCAAAATTCTGTCGCGCATCACCGAGCCGACGACCGGGCGCGCAGTGGTGCACGGGCAGGTGGGCTCGCTGCTCGAGGTCGGGACGGGGTTCCACCCGGAGCTCACGGGGCGCGAGAACGTGTTCCTCAATGGCGCGATCCTCGGGATGGGGCGCTCGTACATCGAGCAGCACTTCGACGAGATCGTCGACTTCTCCGGTGTCGAGACGTTCATCGACACACCGGTGAAGCGCTACTCGAGCGGGATGAAAGTCCGGCTCGCGTTCGCCGTCGCCGCGCACCTGCAGCCCGAGGTCCTCATCATCGACGAGGTGCTCGCCGTGGGGGACGTGGGCTTCCAGAAGAAGTGCCTGGGGAAGATGCAGGACGTGGCGACGAGCGGGCGCACGGTGCTCTTCGTGAGCCACAACATGGCGGCCGTCCGCTCGCTCTGTCACCGCTGCCTCCTCATGCACGGCGGCTCCGTGCACATGAACGGCGCTCCGGACGCCGTGGTCGAGCGCTACCTCGAGCTGCACGAGGACGTCGACCCGCGCGCGGAGCGCACGACGCTCGCGGCCGATCGCGGCGGACCGGGGTTCGTGCTGCACTACACCGACACGCCGGCGAGCATCACCGCCGATTGCGGCGACCCACTCGCCATCGCGTTCGAGATCGAGACGCCCGCGCCGCTCGATGAAGCGAGCGTCGGACTCACCTTCGTCAATACCGTCGGCGATCCGGTCGTGAGCATGAGCAGCAAGGTGCAGAACGTCCGCAGCGCGCAAGGCACATCGCGCCGCTGGCGTGTGCGGTGCGATCTCGGCCGCATCCCGCTCAACGCGGGGAGCTACACCGCAAAGGTGTACCTCGGCGACGGGATGAACGACATCGCGCGCTTCACCGGCGCGTTCGCGCTGCGCGTCATGGAGCACGACGTCTTCGGATGGGGGAAGGAATTGCCCGACGTTCGCAACTGGGGCCCCGTGTACTGGGCGCCGCAGTGGGACATCCACCCCTCCGCCTGAGCGACGAGGGACACGCGTGCCGGGGTTGTTCGGGATCATCGCGAAGACGCCAGCACTCGGCGCCGACCAGCTGCGGGCGATGGCGCAGCGCATGGCGGACGCGATGCGCCGCCAACCGTGGATGCTCACGGAGCTGTGGACGAGCGACGCGTTCTGCGGCGGGCGCGTGCACCTCGGCGTGCTCAATCCCGATCCGCAGCCGCTCGGCACGGCTGGCGGACGAGCGCTGGCCTGGTTCGATGGCGAAACGTACGCGCCGAGCGCGAACGACGGTGCGACGCCCACGGCCGAGGAGATCGTGCGCGACACGGATGCCGCCGGCGCCGGGCTCGCCAAGCTCGACGGCGTCTACACACTCGCGCGCTACACACCGGCCACGAACGAGCTCGTCATCGCCAACGACCGCCTCGGCTTCCGTCCGCTCTACTGGACGGAGACGGACACGTGGTTCGCATACGCGGCCGAGGTGAAGTCGCTGCTCGCGATTCGCGAGACGCTTCCCGCCGTCGACGAGCTCGCGGTCGCGCAGTTCCTGAGCTTCGATTACATGCTCGGCGAGCGCACGTGGTGGCGCGGGATCGAGCTGCTCCCACCTGCGAGCCTGTGGCGCATCTCGCCGACGGGGATCGACCGGCATCCCTACTGGAGCTTCAGCTGCATCCGTCGCGACGTGCGGGACGTGGCGGAGGTGCGGGAGGAGTTCGGCCGCCTCTGGTCGACGGCGATCCGGCAGCGTATAAAGCCCGGCATCACGCCACTGCTCCTGAGCGGCGGACTCGACTCGCGCGCGCTGCTCGCCGAGATGCGCGCACAGGGGAGCGACCTCGCGACCATCACGTTCGGGAGCGAGGAGTGCTCGGACATGCGCATCGCGCGGCAGTGCGCGCAGATCGCCGGCGTCCCGCATCGCGCGCTCGCCCTCTCGGCGGAGAACTGGTGGCACCGCCGCGAGGAGGCGATCTGGCAAACGGATGGGCTCGTCAACGCGATGCACCTGCACGTGGCGATCGCCATGGACGAGATGCACACCGGGAACCAGCACACGCTCAAGAACAGCACCGGTGACACGCTGTTCGGCGGAAGCAAGCTGCGCGAGCCCGTGGCCGACTGGACGCGCGCGCCCGGGGATCTGCTCGATCGGATGTACCTCGGGAATCCGTTCTTCACACGCGGCGACGTGACCGAGGCCTCGCTCGGCGATTGTGCACGCTACCTGTGCGGGCCGAGCTCCGACTGCTTCGCCATCTCGCAGCGCCAGCGGCGGATGATCCTTACCGGGCCGCTCGCGCTCTCGGCGCACTGCGAGGTGGTGAATCCCGGCGTGGGACTCGCGATGCTGCACCTCATGCTCGGCGCGCTCCCCGATGCAGAGCGGCGCGGGAGCCGGTTCTACAATCGCGTGCTCGCCGAGCGCTATCCCGCGTACTTCGCGAACGTGCCGTGGCAGCTCACGGGGCGCGGGCTCGCCGAATCGTTCCCGGTGCGCGCTCGGCGCGGCGTTCGTGCGCGATTGGCGCGGCGGCTTCGCTTGCGCGAGAACCCGTACGGCGGGCGCTTCGCGGATTACCCCGCGTTCGTGCGCGCGAGCGACGTGCGCGAGCGGCTGCTGCAGAGTGATCTGTTGCTCGATCAGACTCTCGGCGGTGCGGTGCGGCGCGCGCTCGCATCCGCCGATGGCGCGCCGGTCGACGCACGTACGGAGTTGGCGATTCTCACCGCCGAGGTCTACCTGCGTCAGGCCGAGGCGGGATCGACGAGCGATGCACACAGCGCGGCCGTCGTCGAAGAGCGGCGCGCATCGTGCGATGCGATGCTCTCGTGATGATTAGTGACGACGTATGAGAATCGCAGAGATTGTCGAGTACTTTCCCGCGGTATCGGAGACGTTCATCCTCCGGCAGATGGTCGGGCTCGCCGCGCTCGGGCACAAGGTGGATGTGTTCTCGAACCGGCGCCCCCAAGATGAGTACGTCGTGCACGAGCAGGTGCACGACAGTGGCCTCGATCGGCGCGTGCGCTACGTGCACGGGGGTCGCCCCGTGCCGCAGTCACTCGCGCGCGATGCGGCGCTCGCGCTGCGGCTCGCGGTGCAGCGTCCCTCGGTGCTGCGGATGCTCGGCCGCGACCGAAGCGCGCCGTACGGTGGGCGCCGCTCGCTCCTGCCGCGACTGAAGGTGCTGGCCGGCCGAGGCGGATACGACGTGGTCCATTGCCACTTCGGGACCGTCGGCCTCGCGTATCGCTTCGCGGCCGAGTACTGGAACGCGCCGCTGGTGGTGAGCTTCCACGGTATCGATTACTCGAGGGATCCGCTCGTCTTCGGGCCGCGCGTGTACGAGCCGCTGTTCGAGATCGCGAACGCGGTGACGGTGAACTGCGCGTACGCGCGCGATCGGCTCGAGCAGCTCGGGTGTCCGCGGGAGAAGCTGCACATCCTCCATCTCGGTGTGGACCCGAGCGACTACACGTTCCGCGAGCGACGCGAAAACGGGCGGAACGAGGTGCGCATCCTCACGGTCGCGCGGCTCGTGGAGAAGAAGGGAGTGGAGTACGCGCTGCGCGCAGTGGCGCAGGTGGCGTGCACCACGCCGGGCGTGCACTACGAGATCATCGGCGACGGGCCGCTGCGCGAAGAGCTCGAGTCTCTCGCGCGCTCGCTCGGGGTGGATGGGTGCGTGACGTTTCGCGGCTCGCAGGAGCAGCACGTCGTCCGCTCGGCGATGTGGGAGGCGGACATCTTCCTGCTTCCGAGCGTGACCGCGAAGAACGGCGATCAGGAAGGAACGCCCACGGTCATCATCGAGGCATCGAGCAGCGGGCTGCCGGTCGTGAGCACGTTCCACAGTGGGATTCCCGAGGTGGTGCTCGACGGGCGGACAGGATGTCTGGTGCCGGAGCGCGACGCCAGCGCGCTGGCGGATCGACTCCGCTTTCTCATCGCGCACCCCGAAGTGCGCTCGACAATGGGGCGTGCGGGGCGCCGGCACATCGAGCAGGAGTTCGACATCCGCGCGCTCAACCGGCAACTCGAGGGGATCTACACCGGGTTGGTCGCGCAGCGCCACGCGCCGCAGCCTACCGTCGCGTGACGACGGTGCGCTTCAACGCGTAGACCTGTACCGGGTAGCGCGAGCCAGGGAAGGTCTGCTCGAGCGCGTAGCGCGTGGCGAGCAGCTGGCCGTCGGGGTCGAGGTACGACAGGAACGTGCGGCCGGTGTAGCCATCGACTACGATGAGCCTGGGCGGCGCGGAGTCGAGCGCTGCGCGCATCCGCGCGGCGACGTCCGGCGGCGCGCCGCGATCGTAGGCCAGCGGGTGCGAGATCATCATGAACGGCGGGCGCTGCGCCGTCACCGCCCAGATCATCGCGCCGGACATGACCTGATCGCGCGGGCCGGAGTGCGCGTCGATGTAGCGGGTGACATTTGCCACCGTGCGCGGCGACCAGACGCACTCGTAGGCGACGGTCATCGCGCGTCCCGCCGCGGTGAATGCCGAGATGAACGTCGCGACGATGAGGATGAGCCCAACGTAGGCAGCCCGTTCGATCCATCGGACGCTCGCGAGGAACACGACGACGATGACTCCCGCGAGCGTGATGAGCAGCTTCGCCACCGTGCTGAGGTGGTGCGGCGCCGATGACCCGACGGCGCCGCTCGCGATGATGGCGACGACGGCGACGCCCAGCATCGCGGCCCAACGCGACCATCGAGTCGCGCGCGCGTACGCGAGGACGACGAGCAGCGCCAGCACCAGGACGAGGGCGGTGTGCGGCACTTCCGTCGCCGGTCGCACCCGATAGAAGACGAACACGGCTGCGAGCCCCGCGCCGAGCGCGATCGCGCGCCCCACACTCGGCGATGCCGAGGCGACGATGCCCGATAGATACCAGAGCGAGAACGCGAGCAGGATGGCGAGCGGCGGCACCGTCTCGGTGAAGTACTGCGTGAAGTAGCCGCGGTGAATGGCCCAGTAGGCGTACGCGAGCATGAGGGCGAGCGACCAGCAGTACAGAAGCACGAGCGGCTGCCAGTAGCGCCGGAGCTCGATCGGTCGCCGGATGCGGAGGTACACGACGATGACCGCTGCGACGACGAGCCCCGCGAAGAGAAAGGCATCCAGCGCGATTGTCTCGCGCACGGCGCCGAGGGTCGTCGTCCACGATTGGACGGAGAGGCGGAGCACGTCGTGGTCGCCGGGTGGGCCGCTTACCGGCGCGGCGATGAACGTGCCGACCGCGCTGATGGCGAGGCCGAACGGATTCAGACTGCTGCCCCAGAGCTCCGCCGCCGTCATGTAGCGTGAGTACCACGCGACCGCGAGCGCGACGATGAGGAGTCCGCCGACGATCAGCGCGCCGTACGCGCGCGCGAGGCGCTGCGGGCGCGACCAGAGCGCGGCGAGCAGGAAGACGACGAGTGCGGCGGTAACCGCGAGGCTCGACTGTCTGACATAGAACGCGATCCCGAGCATGGCGCCGGCGAGCACGAGCCAGAGCCATCCCTCGCCGCGCTCCCCCATCCGCTGCATGAACCGCACGGTGCCGTAGACAGCAATGCTGCACAGGAACGCGGTCAACGGTTCCGTCTTCACGATGGGCGACCAGATGATCACCAGCGGATGGAAGACGTAGATGGCGGTGGCCAGGAGCGCGACGCGCTCGTTGAAGAGCCGGCGCGCGATGAGGAAGACGAACACGGCCGTCCCCATGATGGCCAGCACCGGCAGCAGGCGCGCGACGAAGTAGTTACCGGGGAACAGCGCGAGGATGCCGGCTTGCAGATACGCGTAGAGCGGCTGGCGCGACTGGAAATCGACGAGTGGAACGAGCCCGTGCAGGATGAGCTGGCCATCCATCAGGTGCGCGCCCTCATCCGGATTGATCCATCGGAAGGGGAGGAGGCCGATACGCAGCAGCAGTCCGGCGGCGAGGATGACACCGAGCCACGCGGCCGTGCCTTCAGCAGACCGCGGCTGTGCGCGTGATGGGGTCAGGACCATCACGCGGCCGCTGGGGAGAGTCTCTACACGTTGCACGTCTCGATGCTGGGCATGTACTCGCTGAGGCTGCCGGGGGCGAGTCGCCGCCGCGGAATCACGGCCGCGCCAGCCCCGTGCGTGGAGCGCGAACCCCCCGGTACGCCGACGACCATCGCGACCGCGCGATGGTTACGATCGATGCGCGCCGGGATCCAGGCAATAGTCGCAGGAAGTCGGCCGGCAGGCGCTGCAGACGAGGGGGGAATGGTCCGTGCGCCGGCTCGTCCGGGCTCAGGACGCCCTTGTAGACGAGCGCGGCGCCGGCGCGCCCAGCCAGCTCGTCGGTGCGCTCGTCGCCCGCATTCCAGGGATAGCACAGGTGCCGGGCCGCCGGATTCGGGCACCGCGCTTCGATGAGCGCGATCGACGCCGCCATGTCATCAAGAATCGCGCGCGCCGATTCCGCCTCGCTCTCGTACGTGCCGGTGATGCGTCCGATCCGGTGCAGGTGTCGCGAGCGACGACGCGCGAGGCCATATTCGGCCGCTCCGCTGCGGCGCGCCGACTCCGCCCAGCGGTCGAGCGCATCGCTGTCGGGACGGAAGGCGCGCCACGCGACGTAGCGCGGACGTCCGAACAGGATCGGCGAGCCGTCGGCGAGCATGAGCTGGCGCGGTGGATAGCTCCTGACCGCACGGGGCATCAGGCGCTCGCGGATCGCGGGCGACATGATGTCGACGACCTTCGTGCTCACCGGGGCGTAGTGGTGATACAGGCTGTGCGACCCGACCTCGAGCACACCCCGCGCGACCCACGCCGAGAGCGCATCCCACCCCGCGAGCAGACCGGAGGACGTGTCAGGCACGAGCCCCGAGACGACGAAGGCGATCGCGCGGTACTGATATCGCTCGAGGAGCGGCGCGGCGATCGACGTGAGCGACGTGTCGCCATCGTCGAAAGTGATGGCGACGGAGCGGCCATCGGGCTCCCACATCCCGCGCGCCGCTTGTGCCAGCTCCTCCGCTCCGACGGTTCGATAGCCGCCGTCTCGCAGCCGGATGAGGTCGCGCTCGAACGACGCGTCAACCTCGTGATACATGAACACCGGGATGTGCTGAACGTTGCCGCCGTACACGAATGCGGGCGCGCGCCCGCCGGCGATGGCCAGGACGTCGGGCATGGCCTTCTGCCACCAACACTGGGCGCGGTAATGGAACGACATCATTCCGTCCTTCTGCATCACTGCGTCGTGAACCGAGTGACCACGCGGGCTCCTCGCAGTGGTCCACCCGCCGTGGCGGGGCGGCGTCATTGCCCCCCGAAACATCAGACGCCAATCTCCGGCATACCGGTTGCTTCTCACCGTCACGTCCGCTGCGTCGCACACGTTGTGCGCTCGACGCGGCGTGGATGCAACACAACCGGATCGATTGTGATCTGTGAGGAGGACTATTGCAGCTTTGGGACCAAACATCACGCGCGCTCTGCCTGCGGGAACCGCAGTGTTGAAGGGCGCATTCGCGACCGCGCCGCAGCGCACGGAGGCGAAGGACGATGGGGCTGCGGGGCAGCTCGGAGCGACGGCGAATGCACCACTGCGCGTCCTGTTGGCGTGCGACAAACTGGGCATCGAGAACGCGCGGCTGCACGGCGCCGGCCGGCTGGTCATCGATTGGACGCGCGCGCTGCTCGACCGCGGCGTCGAAGTCACGCCCGTCATCCTGCGCGCCGCGGGAACGCTCGGCGATGAAGTGCACGCGGCCGGACTCCCCTTCGTCTTCCTGAATCGATCGCGCTACGATCCGCGCACGCTGTGGGATTTCGTCCTGCTGATCAGACGTCACCGCGTGCAGCTCCTCCACCTGCAGGGGTTTGGCTCCAGCCTCTTCGGTCGCATCGCCGCGTGGCTGACCGGGACGCGATCCATCGTGCACGTGCACGCGGACCATCGGCAGGAGACGGGCGGCTACCCACTCCTCGTGCGATGGATCGATCGCGCGCTCGCGGCGCGGACCGACCACGTGCTGACGATCTCGAGCTCGGTCACCGAATTTGCGACGGAGGCGCAGGGGTTCCGAGCGGAGCAGATCACGGTGTGCCTCAGTCCGATCGACCGATCGCGATTCCGGTGCGCGACGGACGCGGAGCGTAGCGCGGCGCGCGCAACGTTCGAGATCCCGCCGCATGCGCCGGTCGCGGTGTGCGTCGCCCGCTTCGACGCCGTGAAGGGAGTGGATGTGCTGGTCGATGCATGGGCACGCGTCGCGGCCGAGCTTCCGGATGCGATGCTCCTCCTCGTGGGGGACGGACCACAGCGCGAGGCGTTGGAGCAACAGGTCGCCGGTACGTCCTGGATGCACAGCGTCCGCTTCGCCGGCTACCGCTCCGATGTCGAGATCGCGCTCTGGGCGAGCGATGTGGCGGTTGTCCCGAGTCGATACGACGGCTTGAGCCTTGCGGCACTGGAAGCGATGGCGGCCGGCCTCCCCGTCGTCGCCTCGCGCATCGGCGGCATCCCCGAGATCGTGCGCGACGAGATGACGGGGGTGCTCGTTCCGCCCGAGACCCCCGACGCGCTGGCGTGTGCCCTGATCGCACTGCTCGGCGATGCGGATCGTCGGCGCCACCTCGGCGTCGCCGCCGCGCACGCATCGATGGAGCACGATCTCGCCGAATTCGCCGAGCAGCTCGAGGGGATCTACGGGCGCGTGGTCGCTCGATCGGTCACGTGACCGCGGCGCAGGCCGCGCGTTCAGTCGAATCATGGAGTGAGTGTCGTGCGGATCGGTGTCATGCTCCGCTCAATCGATGAGGACAAGGGAACGGGCATCTACTCACGCAACCTGATTCCCCGTCTCCTCGAGGTCGATCACGAAACAGAGTACGTCCTCATGTACCGGTCACCGCGCTTCGTCGGACACTTCGCATCCTACCCGAACGTCACCGAGATCCATCTGAACCTGCCGACGAAGCCGCTCTGGGATCAGGTCGGTGTCCCCTGGCTGGCGCGGCGATACGGGCTCGATCTGATCTTCAACACGAAGGCGACGGTGCCGCTGAGCACCACCACGCGCACGGTCATGATGCTGCATGGGTCGATGCCGTTCGTGCACCCCGAGTTCTTCCATCCGTTGGATGTCGCCTATCTGCGGCGGATGATGCCGCTCTATCTGCGAAAGGCCACGCACGTGATCTCGAACTCGCGGCTCACGACGCACGATTTCGTCACGCTGCTCGGCGTTCCGTGCGAGAAGGTGACGACCATTCATCTCGCGGCCGACGACCAGTTCCGGCCCATCACCGACCCCGAGGCGCTCGCGCGGGTGCGCGCGAAGTACCGGCTGCCTGAGCACTTCATCCTCTCGGTGACGAAGTACTTCCCCGGGAAGAACGTCCCGACGCTCATCCGCGCGTACGCCGCGCTCCCGTCCTCACTCCGCCGCGGTCTCGTACTGATCGGACCGCGCGTCTCACGCTACCTGGACGAGATGGAGCTCCGCGGCACCGCGCTCGAGCGCGAGATCCTGACGCCGGGATGGGTGAACCAGGACGAGCTGCCGGCGGTCTACAGTCTCGCCCAGCTGTTCGCATTTCCGTCGCGCTACGAGGAGTTCGGCATCCCGAACATCGAGGCGATGTCGTGCGGATGCCCGGTGGTGAGCTCGAACACCGCAGGGATTCCGGAAGTGACGGGCGGCGCGGCGCTCCTCGTCCCGCCACTCGACGTCGAGGCGCTCACCGACGCGATGACGCGCGTGCTGAGCGACGGCGAGCTGCGATGCTCGCTGCGGCAACGGGGGCTCGATCGTGCGCGCGACTTCGATTGGCGCACGACTGCCGTGCGGACGGCCGAGGTGTTCCAGCAGGTGGCGGCCTAGGATGTCAGCGCGGCGCCGCTGAACAGCGCCATGATACCCGCGGCGCGTACGCGGCGGGCGAGCGCGAGCGTCCTCCGCAGCGTCGAGCTGCGCGCGGCCGTGAGATACGTCTGCTCCGCGCGGATGGCGCGCACGATCGTCGTGTACGAGCGGCAGAGTCGGAGGTGCACGTTGCGTCGTTCCTCTCCACCCCAGGCGTACTTGTACTGCTCGGCGCCACGTGTGAAGTCGACCTCCGTGAACCCTTCCGCGATGCTGGCCTCGATGACGTGGCCGATGAGCACGTTGCCGGCGCTGTACTCGCGATATGTGGGAGCGTGCGCGACCGTGTCGATCATGAGCGTGCGTCCGTGCACGAACCCGGACACGCACGCAGCCGGCTCGCCGTCCACGTCGAGCAGCCAGAGCCGCAGCTCGCCGCGCTTCGCCGCGTCCAGATAGAGCGCCGCCTCGAACTCGACGGCGGCGTCATCCGCAAAGCGCGTCGTGTCGACGGACCCGGCCCATCGCTCGCGATAGATGCGCACCATGTCGCGGAAGCCCTGCTGCACATCGTGCGGCGCGCGGCAGTCGCGAAATGCCGCCGTGCAGCGGCGCGCCAGATTCCGCCGGTCGTACCGCACGTGCCGCTGGTTCCGCGCACTGAGCGAGCGCAGGAAGGTGCGCCAATCCGCCGGCAAGCGGCAGGCGACACAGACACTGCATCGATCCGTCACGCAGAACCATGCCTGCCGTCCGGCCTCGCGCTCGACCCACGGGATGTTGGCCGAGCTCTCCGGCACATCTCGCAGGTCGACGAGCACGAGCGGCTGGTCGGCCCGCTGCAGCGCGTGGAAGAGCTCGCGAAAGAAGACCGCTTCGGCGCCGTCGCGCACGAGAAAATCCAGATAGTCGGCGCGCTTGGTGCCGATGAATGCGAGATGCGGCAACGGCCAGCCGTAGTACCGCTTGCGGACAAAGAATGGCGCGAACCCCAGCGCTCGACCCGCGTCGTCATCCACCTGGATGATGTGCAGCCTGCCCGCACCCGCATACGCCCACCACCCGCTCAGCCACTCGTAGCGTTGAAAGGGCGTATGATGTCCGCTTGTGTAGATCTCCTCCCACGCCGTCCGCTCCGCCTCCCACTCCCCGACGGTTCGGATCACCCTGGTCGGCATTCGATCAACTCTCGTCCGGTGCAACGTGAATCGGTTGGCCGCTCATTCCATGCCGCAGTCGCGCCGCGAGCCCCGACACCCACGCGACGCCGAGGAAGATCGCGAGGCTCGTGCATGCCACGAGCCACTCCGCCCAGCCGAGCCATACCGTGACTGTGCCGGCGAGCACCGCGCACACGAGCGGCACGAGGAAGACGGTCAGCACTTCCGTCAGCGGCGCGCCCGGCAGCCGCGTGCGCGCGGCGCGGATGTAGAGCACGTCCACCACGGCGAGCGCGATGGCCGTCGCCGCGATCGCGCCCGGGATGCCGAGCGTGGGGATGAGCAGCAGGTCGAGCGCGATGTTCAGCACGGTCGCCACCACCTGCAGCTTGAACTTGATGACCTGCAGATGGATAGCGAGCAGGAGCCGCGTGAGTGCCGCCTCGAGGGCGGTGAGCACGACGAGCACCGCCATGAGTCGAGTGACCGGCGCCGCCGAAACGAACTGATCGCCGAGGAGCGGGACGAGCACCGACGGGACGATGAATATCAACCCCCACGCGATGAGGCTGCTGATCGTGAGGAACGCGAGCACGAGTCGCCCCGCGGCCGCGGGGAGCGTGGACTCGCGCTGCTGGAACGACTGGCTGAGCGCGGGATAGGCGGCGAATCCCAGGAAGAAGAGCGGGAGTACGCTCACCTCGAAGAACTTGAGCGCGGTGGCGTAGATCCCCGCCATCGCGTCGCCGCGCAGCCACGTGAGTATCACCAGGTCGGCGCGCGTGTAGAGCAGGAACACGAGATCGCTCGCGCCGAACGGCCACGCGACGCGCAGCATGCGCGCGATCTCGTTCCACGATGTCCGCATGCGCGGCACGCCCACCTGCCGGATCCCCGCGCTCGTCGCCATCACCAGCAGCGCCACCGCGCCAATGGGGTAGCCGACGAGCGAGAGCACGAGCGAGGCGTGGAAGGCGATGACCAGCACGAGCGTCACCAACATGCCCGCCACTCGGCAGCCGACTTCCATGAGTGCCGGCCGCGCCATTGCTTGCACGGCGTACGCCGGGATGAAGAACGTGCGCGCGACGGCGAGCAGTGCCTGCTGCGCGCTGAGCAGGAGCACGATGCCCACGTCGGACGAGGATGCGTGGGTCAGGACGAGGAACGTGGCGAGCCCGGCCGCGACCAGCACCATGAGCGCGAACTGGCTCGCGAGCAGCTTCCCCAGCAATCGCGCCGGCTCGCGCGCCGCGCCGCGCGCGAACTCGCGCACGCCGAACTCGTCGAGCCCGATCGAGACGAAGATCGCGGCGAACGATGCGATCGCGAACCCGTACGCGAACTGTCCGATCCCCGCCGGCCCGAAGTAGCGCGACAGCACGATGAAGAGCCCGAACGACACGCCATCGCCGATGAGCCGGCCGATCGTCAGCCACCCCGCGTTGCGCAGGATGACGAGCGGCGATCGATGGTGGGGCTTCGACGCCGCTGGCGGAAGCGGGATCGTGGTCATGGGATCGACGGCGAGCGCGACGCCTGCCGCTCGATGCCGAACGCCCGCGCATACACGGCGTCGAGCCGCTCGTTGATGATCTCGGTGCTGAACGTGTCGATCGCGCGCTGCCGCGCGGCGCGTCCCATCCGCTCGGCGAGGCCACGATCGCGCAGCACCGTCAGCATCCGCTCGGCCATCGCGCTCGAGTCGCCGACCGGGGTGAGAAAGCCGGTCTCACCCGGGACCACGTGGTCCGCGGGTCCGCCGCACGCGGTCGAGACGACGGGGAGCCCGCACGCCATCGCCTCGAGCACCACCGTGGGGAGCCCCTCGTGATGCGACGCCAGCGCAAAGAGCGACGCGCCCGCGTACTCGGCGATGAGCCGCTCGTCGCGCAGCGCGCCGCGAAAGACTACGCGCCGCTCGAGTCCGAGCTCGTGCGTCAATTGCTCGAGTCCCGCGCGGTCCGGCCCGTCCCCCGCGATGTGGAGCTCGATCTCGTCGTCCCGCGCCGCCACCCGCTGGAACGCGCGGAGGAGCGTCGGGAATCCCTTGCCGCGCATGAGCCGCGAGACGCTCACCACGTAGCGCGGCCGAGCGATGGTCGCGGCGGGACGAAAGCGCTCGGTGTCGATCGGATTCGGGAGCACATCGAGCGTGTCCGGTCCGACGCCGAGGTAACGCTCGATGTTGCGCGCGGAGTAGCGGCTGTCGACCAGCACGGTGATCGCGTGCTGGCCGCACGTGGACTCCTGCCGGTCATACAGATGCAGCGTGAGCGGGTTGTACAGGTAGTAGTGACGCAGCTTCCTGCGCGGCATGACTTCGACCTCCGCTCGCAACGGACCAGCGATCCACGCCACGAACGGGAGCGCGCGCCGCACGAACGGCAGCGCATGACCCAACGGACCGCTGACCAGCTGGTAGGCATCGTACCCTCCCGCCAGCCGGCACCGCTCGCGGAAGATCTGCGCACGCACGAAGTGTGGCACCGCCTCGAAGACGGGGACGGGGTAGACATCGGCGACCGAGCTGATCTGTCGCAGGCGAGCGATGACGTCCGGCGTCGATGGACGCTCGGCCGGATAATAGACGTCGCAGGCATGACCGCGCGATGCAGCGAATCGCAGAAAGCCCGTCAGCTTGGCGAGAACGCCGCCTCCCAGGCGAATGTCCTGGGTGATCACGCAGATCCGCGCCATTACGGGGTCGAGGCAGCGGTGGGCGTTCGGGTGCGCGACTGTCGATGCATGTACGGACCGAGCGCGGTGCGGACGGCCAGCTGCGGCATCAGCTTCTTCCACTTCGCGTCGATGAGCGTCATCGCACCAGCCGCCGAGATGGTGTGGATCCCGATCGCGTTGAGCCCGAGCATCGATGGGTCGATGACGGCGGCCGGCTCCTCGCGGAACGTGCGCGGATCGAGCCGCGTCACCCGATTGATGACGACGCGATCGCCGTACCCGCGCGAGCAATCCTGCGCGGGTCGATAGAGCGCGCCCTCGTACAGGAACGGCGTTCCGGCGGGGCGCGCGGAGCGGATGTCGGTCTTCACAGGATTCCCTGCGTGCGGCTGCCACGGCCCGAGCAGATCAGGCGCATACCAGAGGAGCAGGCGCTGGTTGGGCATACGATCGTCGTCGGCGCATGCCAGCCACCACCGTCCCTCGTGCTGAAAGACGGTGGCGTCCACACCCGCGAAATCGGGAACCAGCGTGGTCACCTTCACCCACCGCCGTGGGAACGACTCGGCGCGGTAGAGCGCGATCTCGCGCGCGTGGCATGTCTCGGGGATGCAGTAGACACTGCCCTCGTGCTCGACCAGATACGGGTACGACAGGTGGACGTCGGGTCCGATGCTCACCTGCTCGTCGCGGGTCTGGCCATCGGCGCTCGCATCGAAGCTGGTGATCGTCCCCCGTTGCGTCGTGTAGTCGAAGCGCTCGCACATCACCGTGAGGCGGCCATCGCGCACGACGGCGAACGGATCGGCCAGGAACTCGCCGTAGCGCAGCGGGCTCAACCAGCGGACGGATGGAAGCGCGTGCGGGTCGAGGAACGCGTGGATCGGCGCATCGATCACGCCGACGCGCCAGTGATCGTACTGCAGATGCTTGCGCGCGATCTGCAGGCCGCGCTGCGTCAGCGTCAGGCCGGCGAAGCGCGCGAGCTGCAGCGCATGCGGCGCGTGCGCGACGCGCGTGCCGATCGGGGTCGGCTCGGCCGTGAGGTCGTCGGCGACACCGGCCTGCAGGTCCCTGCACACCTGCGCGGGCCAGCGTGCGCTCTCGAAGTAGAGCGCGTCGACGCTCTTCGCGTACGACCAATCCACCACCTTCACGGTCCCCTTCCGGAGGATGATCCCCGCATCGTCGCGTTCCGTGAGCCGCTCGAGCATCGCGCCGACCACGGGATGCCGGTCGTAGATCTCCCACCAGCACGGCGGCTCGCGGCGATCCGTCTCGCCGTTGCTGTCGACGAACGCCCAGATGCCGAACCGTGCGGCGCCGAGCATGTCGCCGCGCACCGGGTCGGCGCCGAAGTACAGGATGAAATCGAGATCGAAGGCGCGCACGGTGTGCACATCGTCGGCGCTGAAGAGCCCCGCTGCGCGCAGCGTGCTCGAGCTCGCGCATCGGAGTGTCGGGAGCGACGCGAGCGCGCCGATCGGCCTGGCGGGGCGCGTCGCACTGGGCGCGCCCGTGCCGTGTGCGCAGAGCCGAAAGAGTGCTCGACGCAGCGGCGAGCGTCCGATCGGATCTGGCGGAGCCGCGGCAGCGTCATCGACGATGAGGACGGCGGCCTCTACATCGCCCAGCGCGATGAGCTGACGAACGGCGTCAGCTTGCCACTCCTGCAAGAGCGTCCCGGGGCACAGGATCCCGAATCGGAGGACACGCTGCTCCGTCGCATCCGCACTCGACGTCGTGGTGCCGGGATGCCAGCTGCCCGCCCTGTCCGTACCGCCGACGATCGTACGTTGCATCATGCACTATTCCACCCCCGAGCGCTGCACCGAGTGGTCGCGGGGCGCGACACGCGTCGTGATGCGAGGCTCGGGTGCCTCGTGATGAATGGTTTGATTCAATGACTCGCCCGCGATGTGCTGGCGATACCACAGCTCGGCGTTGAGGAGGAGCCAGAGCCGGTTGCCGTGATCGGTGCGACCGGCGAGATGGGCGGTGAGCATTGCATCGATCGTGGGCTGCCGGAAGTAGCCCGCCTCGACGAGACGCGACCGCGTGAGATATTCGCGGAAGAGGGCGCGGAACTGCGTCGCCATGAGGTACGGCAGCGCCGAGGTGAACCCCTGCTTCGGCCGGCGAACGACCTCGGCCGGGAGGTAGCGCTCGGCGAGTCGCATCTGCAGGTAGCGGCGCTGTCGGCCGTGCACCTTGAGCCGTACGGGCAACGTCGCGGCGAGCTCGGCGAAGCGATGATCGAGGAACGGCGAGCGCGCCTCGAGCCCGTGCGCCATCGTCATCCGGTCGAGGATCATCACCGAGTGGTTGGGGAGCCGCACGATGCTGTCCGCGAGAAGCATGCGGTCCACGCTTTCCTTCACGCGCGTGTCGTCGTGCCAGAAGATCACCGATTGCTCTGCATCGAAGCTTCCGACCGATGCGCGGAACGCGTCCGTGTAGAGCGACGTGCGGCGACCGGGCGTGAAGTAGAAGTAGCTGAGACTGCGCGCGTAGCGCCGTCCGCCATCCACGTTCGCCAGCTCATCGAGCCAGCGCGCCTTGTGCGTGAGACTCTTGTACCAGAAGCCGTCGGGCGCGAGATCGACGATCCGCCGCACCACGTGCCGCCGCAGCGCCGTGGGGAGCGCGGCGTAGTAGCGCACGTACTGCGTGCCGTAGTAGCGGTCGTATCCGCCGAACAGCTCATCGCCGCCGTCGCCGCCGAGCGCGACCTTCACTTCGCGGCGCGCGACGCCGGCGAGATGATACATCGCGGCGCTCAGTGGATCCGAAGGCTCGTCCAGGTGATGCACGAGCTTGGGGAGCAGGTGCACGAGATCGCCATCGATCTGATCGGCGTGATGCTCGGTGCCGTACCGCTCGGAGACGAGCCGCGCCGCGGGTCCTTCGTCGAACGCGCCGTACGGCACGCTCACGGAGAAGGTCTTGAACGGTGCGTCCGTCACGCTGCGCATCATCGCGGTGACGAGCCCCGAGTCGATACCGCCGCTGAGGAACGCGCCCACGGGGACATCGCTCACGAGATGGAGTCGCACCGTCTCGCGCATCGTCTGGTCGAGCTCCTCGAGCGCGGCCGCTTCGGAGATGGCGCGCTTGGGCTCGTACGCCAGCTGCCAGTAGCGGCGCGTGGAGACCGCGCCGTCGCGGCACTCGAGCACGTGCGCCGCCGGGAGCTTGTGCACGCCCGCGAACATCGAGCGCGGCTCGGAGATGACGCGCAGCGTCAGATACTCGTCGAGCGCCAGCGGATCGACGACGCGCAGCTCGGGCGCGACGGCGAGAATCGCCTTGATCTCGGACGCGAAGTAGAGTCGCCGTCCGCGCTGCGCCCAGTACAGCGGCTTCTGCCCCAGATGATCGCGCGCGAGGAGGAGCGTGCGGTGCCGGCGATCCCAGATCGCGAACGCGAACATCCCGCGCAGCTCATGCACGAGCTCGGCGCCGCGCTCCTCGTACAGATGCGCAAGCACTTCGGTGTCCGAGCACGTGCGGAAGCGATGGCCGCGCTTGAGCAGCCCCTCGCGCAGCTCACGGTAATTGTAGATCTCACCGTTGAGCATGACCCACACCGACTCGTCCTCGTTGGCGATCGGTTGCCGTCCCGTGACGAGATCGATGATCGCGAGCCGGCGAAACCCGAACCCGAGCCCCGGCTCGATGTGCGTCGTCGCATCATCGGGTCCGCGGTGCGCGATGGTCTCCGCCATCCGCTCGACGTCCGCCGAGTGAATGTCGCTGGGATCGAGAATGCCGACGATGCCGCACATAGAACGACAGTCGTCAGTCGTCAGTCGTCGGTCGTCGGTGACAGCCTCGGGCAGCTTCGGCCCGCGCTGACGACTGCTGGCTGACGACTGACGACTGAGAGCTGACGACTGTCGTCAGAACGACTGAGCGCTGCCGACTCATGTTACCGCCTCCCCCTCGCCAGCCCGCACCAGCGCCTCCGCGGTCGCACCGCGGGCGCGACGCTCGGCTGCCTCGATGGGCGCCGGGTTGCGCGCGAGGAAGTTGCCAATGGCGAGATAGTCGAGATGCCCGAGCTTGAATGCGCGGATCGCATCGTGCGGCGAGCAGACGATCGGCTCCTCGTGCATGTTGAAGCTCGTGTTGATCACCGCGGGCAGTCCGGTGAGCCGGCGATACTCGTCGATGATCCGGTAGTAGCTCGGATTGTCCTCGCGCCGCACGAGCTGCGGGCGCGCGGTGCCGTCGATGTGCACCACGCCCGGGCAGCACGCCTTCATCCAGTCGGTGCAGTCGAAGGTGATCGTCATGAAGCGTGCGGTGCGCTCGGCGCCGGCCACGCGGTGGAAGCAGCGCGTCGCTTCTTCATCGATCGTCGACGGTGCGAAGGGCATGAACTCGGTGCGCACCAGCGCCTTGTTCAGCCAATCGTTCACCGAGGGATCGGTCGGCTGATAGAGAATCGACCGATTGCCGAGCGCACGCGGGCCATACTCCATGCGGCCGTCGAAGCGCGCGACGACTGCGCCCTGCGTCAGCAGCCGCGCGATCTCCGGCTCGATGTGCTCCGCGTGCTGGAAGTCGACGCCCGCGTCCGTGAGGGCGCGTTCGATCTCGCGGTCGGTGTACGAGGGACCGAGGTACACGTCGTCCAGGCAGCGCGTGTTCGCCGTCGGGTGCGGCTCGTGATCGTAGTACGCCGCGAGCGCCGCGCCCACGCCCATCCCACAGTCCGACATCCCCGGGTGCACGAAGGTCCGCTCGACCTCGGGCATGTCGTGGATCACCTGGTTGATCTTCACGTTCGCGAACAGGCCGCCCGCCAGCGCGACATCCGCGTGATGCGTTCGTGCGATCCAGTAGCGCGTGAACTCCGACGCGAGCCGCTCCGCGTGGCGCTGCACGCTCGCCGCGAGGTCCGCCTTGTCGAAGTCCTCCGGCAGGCGATTCCTGAGCGCCGAGATCGCCGAGTGGAAGAAGACATGTCCTACGTTGACGAAGCGGCCGTCACGATACGTGAGCAGCGAGTCGAGCATGTCCTGATAGACGGGCGTGCCGTGCGCCGCGAGCCCGGTGATCTTCCCCTCGTGACGCCCCGCCTTGAAGCCGCACACCTGCGTGATGTAGGAGTAGAACGCGCCGAGCGAATCGAAGCTCGGCACGCCCGCGAGCTCGCGAATGCGTCCGCCGGTGACATCGAACGCCTTGGCCGAGATGCCGTCGCCGCCGCCATCGATCGTGAGTACCGTCGCGTCGGGACCGAAGTCGCTCGAGTAGTACGCCGACGTCGCGTGGCAGTAGTGGTGATCGATGAACTTGACCGGCGCGCGGATGCCGAACTCGTCGCGCAGAATCTCGCGCAGCGCGTTGCGTCGCTTGGCGTAGAACGGCTGTCGCAGCAGGTAGTAGCTCTGTTCGAGTCCGGGCACGTAGCCGCGTAGTCGCGCCGCCTGCGAGCCGATGTCGAAGAGCGTCTGCTTGGTCCAGCCGCGCTTGAGGCCGAACCATCCCTGGCGGAAGTCGGTGTACTGCGGGATCAGGTGCTGGTTGCGCGTGCCGATCGCGACCATGTCGATCTGTTCCGGCTGCACACCGGCCACGGCAAGCACCGCGCGAATCGATTCGCGCGGAACGCCGAACACCATCTTCTCGCGGACCAGCCGCTCGTCGTTGATCGCCGCAATGATGTGACCGTCCTGCAGGAGCGCACTCCCACAGTCGACATGATCCCCGAGGCCCAGAATGTACATCGCTCCACTTCCTCACCGTTGGGACTGACGCTCCATCACGGCAGCGATCTCCTCACGCCGCCGGTACCGCCTTCGCCCTACATCGCTGCTCGCTCGCGCGTGTACATCGTTGCGGACGCGCTCGGCACCTCCGGCTTCACGGCGCGAACGCAGAACATGTATCCCTCGCGGAACGGGATCAGTCGATCCATCAGCGATACGCCGCGCAGCAGCGGATACATGCTCTTGTAGATCCGGTACTTCACACCCACCGCCTGCAGATCCTTCCCCGTCGCCGGCGAGGTCTCGCCGTGGAACTGCCCCGCCGAGCCCGTCTTCTCCTGCTGCTTCTTCGCGGCCGAGCGGTGGTACACGAAGTTGAGACTGTTCTCGACGAACTCCGTGAAGAGGCGCGAGTAGCTGTCGAGGCGCTGCGTCTCGAGCCCGACGGTGCGCATGAGCTGCTCCACCTCGGGGCGCAGATAGCCATCGCGCACGTGACCGAAGCCGCCGGTGTCCGCCGTGAAGCGGTAGAGCTTCTTCAGGCGGTAGCCGAGCCGCGACGACACACCGTCCGGGCAGGTGAGGATGAACACCCCGCCCGGCTTGAGCACGCG
The DNA here is from genome assembly GCA_035687925.1 of Gemmatimonadaceae bacterium. Taxonomy (GTDB): domain Bacteria; phylum Gemmatimonadota; class Gemmatimonadetes; order Gemmatimonadales; family Gemmatimonadaceae; genus DASSNR01. Next base: position 37,542 of record DASSNR010000034.1, read on the forward strand.
CACCATCTCGCGCACGAACTCCACGTCGTTGCTCAGATGCTCGAGGAAGTTGATCCCGACGACGACGTCGAAGCTCTCGTCCGCAAACGGAAGACCGCTCGCATCGATGAGTCGCACCTCGTCGTTCAGCAGCTGCCGCGCCGACTCCACCTGCTCGGCCTCGAAGTCAGTGCTCGTCCATTGGCCGCCGCGCTGCCGCAGCAGCCAGCTCGAGGTCCCGGTCGCGCATCCGATCTCCAGGCAGCGCATCCCGTGCACGGGCGGGAGCAGGCGCAGCACGGCGCGCATGGTCTCCTTCTTCTTGATCGAGCGCCGATACAACTGGATCTGCCACGGTTCCCTCATGCCAGCAGTCCCTCCTGTCGGTATGCCGAGATGGTGCGTTGCACGCCCTCCGTGATGTCGACCCGTGGCGTGAAGCCGAGCACGGAGCGCGCTCGCGAGGTGTCGAACTCGTAGTCGTGCGCGTAGAAGTCCACGCGGCGCGGATAGATCGGCGGTTGCACGCCGAGCGGCCGGCACGCCCCTTCCACCACGGCGGAGAGCAGCCACACCGGGCGGTACGGCAGCCGCAGCTTCGGCGGTCGCACGGACAGCTCGGCGGCGATCAGCTCCGCGAGCGCACGCAGTGCGATGGGTTCGGGTCCCGCGAGCAGGAACACGTTCCCCACCGCGTCGGGGATGTCCTGCGCAGCGATCATGCCGTCGAGCAGGTCGTCGATGTAGATCATGTGCCGCCGGCCGCGCCCGTCGCCCAGATAGAAGAAGCGCTCCTTCTGGATCATGCTGAACAGCTTCACGAGCCGGCGATCGCCCGGGCCGTACACGTCGGCGGGACGCACCGCGGTTGCGGCGAACCCGCTACGGCGCGCCTCCTCCAGAATCCACTGCTCGGCCGCCGCCTTCGTGCGCGTGTAGATGTCCTTCGGGTGGTAGGGCTCGGTCTCGTTTACCGGTCGGCCGCGCACGTCGCCGGTCACGCCCATCGTGCTGCAGTAGACGAAGCGCTTCACACCGCGCGCCTGGCTCGCGTGCACGAGGTCCTGCGTCGCCGCGAGATTCGTGTCCCAGAACACGGAGTCGGGAACGTCCGCCTCGCGCATCGTCGCGGCGATGTGGTGAACGACGTCGACGCCGTCGAGCGCGTGATCGTACAGCGAGCGGTCCGCGACGCTCCCCTCCACCAGCTCCACCCCGCGCCGCCGCAGGTCGTCGGCGTTCGAGCGCTCGGCCTGAGTTTTGATCAGGGAGAGGAGCCGGACATCGTGCCCGTCCGCCAGCAGTCGCCTGGCGAGCTGCGACCCGATGAAACCCGTTCCTCCAGTAATGAGAACGCGCATGACGCGGTGCGGTCCAATTGATGAGTGCCTGGTTGCACCGGGACAGTCGGCTCGGTGCAGACGGCGACACACCACTAAGCAATAACGGTACCCATGCAATTCTCTCGGCCACTCGTGCGATCGCTGTCGGTGCTCACCGAGCGGGAGTACGACGTCGTCGTCGTCGGCGGCGGGATCTACGGCATCTGCGCGGCGTGGGACGCGGTGCGGCGCGGGCTCTCCGTCGCGCTCGTCGAGCGCGGCGACTTCGCGAACGCGACGTCCGCCAATTCCTTCAAGATGGTGCATGGCGGCATCCGCTACCTGCAGCACGCCGACGTGGTTCGCATTCGCGAATCGGTGCGCGACCGGAATGCGCTCCTCCGCGTGGCGCCGCATCTCGTGCACCCGCTTCCGATCGTGATCCCGACCTACGGCCACGGAATGCGCGGACGTGCACCGCTGCGCGCGGGCTTCCTGGTCTACGATCTGCTCGCCGCCGACCGCAACCGCGGCATCCGCGATCCCGACCGGCGCATCCCGGCGGGGCGGCTCCTCTCGCGCGACGAGTGCCTCGAGCTCTTCCCGCACCTGGACCAGCGCGGCCTCACCGGCGGCGGCCTCTTCCATGACGCGCAGATGTACAACCCGCCGCGCCTGGCGCTCGCCTTCCTTCGCTCGGCGGTGGATGCGGGCGTGGACGCGGCCAACTACGTGGAAGCCGTCCACTTCATCCGCCGCGACCATCGCGTCACCGGCATCGCCGCGCGCGACGTGCTCACTGGCGAGACGTTCGGGATCCGCGCGCGGAGCGTGGTGAACGCCGCCGGCCCGTGGGCCGAGCATCTCCTCGCCAGCGATCCGACGCTTCGCCTGTCACCGCCGAGCACCTTCTCACGCGACGCGTGCTTCGTGGTCGCGCGTCCGCTCCTCGGCAAGTACGCGCTCGCCGTGCCGGGTGCGACCGGCGATCCCGACGCCATCATCAGCCGTAACGCGCGCCATCTCTTCCTGGTCCCGTGGCGCGGGCACACGCTCGTCGGCGTCTGGCACGTCGTCTACTCGGGCGCGCCCGACAACGTGCGCGTCTGTCGCGAGGATCTGGAGTCGTTCCTCGCCGAGATCAACGAGGCGTATCCGCCGCTTGCGCTCACCATGCGCGACATCTCGACGAACAACTGCGGGCTCGTCCTCTTCGGCGAGAACACGCCGGGCGCCACGAACCTCAAATACGGCCACCGCTCGCGGCTCGTCGACCACGCGCACGCCGACGGCGTCGACGGCCTAGTCACCGTGATCGGCGTGCGCTGGACGACCGCGCGCGGTGTGGCGACGACGGCCATCGATATGGTATGCCGCAAGCTCGGGCGACGGACATCGCCGTCGCACACCGAGTCCGCCCCCGTGCACGGCGGCGACATCGACGGGTTCGAGTCGTTCGCCGAGACGGCCGTGCGCCAGCGCCCGCCCGGCGTGAGCGAGGCGACGATGCGCAGCCTCGCGCACAACCACGGCTCGGCGTACCAGCGCGTGCTCCGCTACGCATGTGAGAATCCGGAGTGGCTCAAGCCCGTCGGGACATCGGACGTCATCAAGGCCGAGGTGGTGCACGCCGTCCGCGAGGAGATGGCGCAGCATCTCACGGACGTCGTCTTCCGCCGCACCGACCTCGGCACGGGTGGTCATCCAGGCGACGAGGCACTCCGCGCGTGCGCCGATGTCATGGCCGCGGAGTCGGGTTGGAGCGAGGACCGTACGGCGTGCGAGCTCGAGGCTGTCGAACGTGCCTTCCCGCGCTGGTGAGCCGGCATGAACATCCTGATGTGCAACTACGAGTATCCGCCGCTCGGCGGGGGCGGCGGGGTGGTGCACGAGCTCATCGCCGAGGAGCTCGCGCAGCGCCATCGCGTCTGCGTCATCACCTCGGCGTACCGTGACCTGCCGAGTCACGAGGTGCGGAACGGCGTCGAGATCCACCGCGTCCCCGTGCTCGGCCGGAGCGAGACGTCGGTCGCATCGCTCGTGTCGATGCTGAGCTACCCAGCGCCCGCGACCATGCAGGCGCTGCGGCTGCTCGGGCGCGAGCGGTTCGATGTAATGAATGGGCACTTCGCTGTGCCGACGGGTCCCGCATCGCTCGCCGCCGCCAAGCGCGCGCGCATCCCGCACGTCATCAGCCTGCACGGCGGCGACATCTACGATCCGTCGAAACGCTTCTCGCCGCATCGCGTGGCCGGCGCGCGGTGGGCGGTGCGCACCGTCCTCCGCCACTCGGATGCGGTCGTCGCGCAGTCGCGGAACACGAGCGAGAACGCGCGCCGATACTACGGCTTCACCGGCCCGATCGAGATCATCCCACTCGGCATCCGCCCGATGGATGTGCCACTTGCCACGCGCGCCGAGCTCGGACTTCCCGAGGATGTCTTC
>DASSNR010000049.1:0-3716 GCA_035687925.1 Gemmatimonadaceae bacterium
GCGAACGCGGCGACGAGACCGATCACGGTGCCGATCACCGCGACCACTGCGCCCTGGCGCACGACGAGCCGTTGCAGCGATGCCGGTGTGGCACCGAGTGCCAGACGAATACCCATCTCGCGCGTGCGTTGCGTGACGAGATACGACGTCACGCCATAGATGCCGGCGGTGGCGAGCACCAGCGCGACACCGGCGAACGTCGCCAGGAGCCACAGATACGTGCGATGATCGGAGAGTGAATTGGCGACGACCTCGTCCATCGTCTGCACGTTGAAGATCGGCTGGCCGGGGTCGACGGATTGCACGGCGCCGCGGATGGCGGACGTCACGCTCGCGGGCGGAACTTCGGTGCGGACCACGAACGCCATGTTGTTCGGCATGAACTCCGACGTCTGCCGGTAAGAGGTGAACAGCGCTGGCATTGGCGCGAAGTCGAGCCGGAAGCCGCGCACGTCGCCCACCACGCCGACAATCGTAAATGCCGTCGTATCGAGGCGGATGCGTTGGCCGATCGGGCTCTCGTTCGGAAAGTATTGCTTCGCCAGCGCCTGGTTGATGATCACGACCGGGAGCGATCCAGGCACGTCCTGCTCGGTGAAGTCGCGCCCCGCTTCGACCGGGACTCGCAGCGCGGAGAAATAGCCGGGGCTTGCGACGCGCAGCTCGGCGAACGGCTCGTGCCCGCGCTCGGGTGCGGGGCGTCCCACGATCTCGAAGTTCCCGTTGGTCCAGTAGTCCTGCAACGGGAGGAGTGAGATGATCCCGGCCGATGTGACGCCAGGAATCGCGCGCACGCGTTGCAACACCGGTGTGTAGAAGCGGTCACCCGGAGCACCGTTGTATTTGTCGCCGTTGAGCGCGACGTGCAGCGTGAGCACGTGGTCGGTGATGAGGCCGGACGGCGTGCGCTCGATCGCGAGGAACGCCTTCATGAGAAGTCCCGCGCCCACGAGCAGCACGAGCGACAGCGCGATCTCGGCGGCGACGAGGCCGTTGCGGAAGCGCTGCTGCACTCGGCCCGTGCTCCCGCCGCGTCCGCCCTCCGAGAGATTGTCGCGCGGATCGACGCGTGCACCCTGCAGTGCGGGGGCGAGCCCGAACGCCATTCCGGTGACGAGCGCGATCGCCAGCAGAAACGCGAAGACGCCGGCATCGAACCCGATGGGATGTGCACGCGGGATGTCCTGCGACGCGAGCGCCACGAGCGCCCGCACGCCCCAGTGCGCGACGAGCAGGCCGAGTAGTCCGCCGCCCAGCGCGAGCACGATGCTCTCGGTGAGGAACTGGCGAACGAGTCGCGCGCGCCCAGCGCCCAGCGCGACGCGGACCGCGACCTCGCGGCGCCGCGCGGCCGCACGCGCGAGGAGGAGGTTGGCGACGTTCACGCACGCGATGAGGAGCACGAGCGCCGACGCACCGAGGAGCACGAACAGCTCGCGATGGATCGCACTGCCGAAGAGATCGTCGTGCATCGAGCTGAGCATGACCGTGCGCGTCCCCTCGTCATCGGGATACTGCTGCGCGATGCGAGCGGCGATCTGCTTCATCTGCGCGCGCGCCGCGTCGAGAGTCACGCCCGGCTTGAGTCGCCCGACGACGGCCAGATAATGGCTGCCGCGCGTGCTGGCTTGATCGGCCGTGAAGATGCGCGGCACCCAGAGATCGATCTGTGATGTCGCGGGGAAGGAGAAGTCGGGCGGCATGACGCCGACCACCGTGACTTGTTGGTCGTCGAGCGTGATCGTGCGGCCGATGATCCCGCGGTCAGCGCCGAAGCGCGTGCGCCAGAGGGCATCGCTCAGGACGGCGACGCGCGCGGCGCCGGGTTGGTCCTCGTTCGGCAGGAAGGTGCGGCCGAGCTCTGGCTTCACACGGAGCATCGAGAAGAGGTTCGCGCTCGCGGTCGTGGCGGAGAGACGCTCCGGTGCCGCGTCGCTCTGCAGATTCACACTCACCGTGTTGTACTCGGCGAGCTGCGCGAAGACGGTGTTCTCGCGTCGCCAATCGAGAAAGTTCGCGGGCGCGACGGAACCGTGGAAGCCGGCCTTGACGGTCGACGCCTCGTAGATGCGCACCAGCTGCTCCGGCTGCGGGTACGGCAGCGGCCTGAGCAGCACGGCGTTCACCACGGAGAAGATGGCCGTCGTCGCCCCCGTGCCGAGCGCGAGGCAGAGGACGGCGATGAGAGTGAAGCCCGGGGTCTTGCGCAGGGAGCGGAAGGCGAGGCGCAGGTCGTGGATCAGCGTTTCCATAGGGGGCTCTCAGAGACGCGGTATCAGACAGTACGGCGTGCGAGGGATCGCCGCGAGGGGCGCTCTCGGTTGGACAGTCACGGCGACTGGACCGTTGGGTATGCACTGGCGGAGCGGGCGCGTTGCGGCGATGCGAATGCCACGATTTCGATGACGGCGACTCCGCGGGGATGTTTCATCGTGTGCCATGCCCCGCACTTGCTTTCCCGCGACCGCCGAGGCGAACGTATGGGTATGGCTGCGCCGCTCGATTTCTACACGGCGGACATGGTCCGCCAGCTCAACGAGGCCGAGCCGCGGCACTGGCCGCGCTACGAGACGGTACACGGGGAGCTGCTGGTGAGCCCCGGGCCGAGGATGCTGCATCAGGAGGTCGTCTTGCGCCTTGCGCGCACGATCGGGGACTACCTGGATCGCGAGCCTGCTGGTCACATCTTCATGTCGCCCGCCGATGTGTCGTGGGGGCTTCCCGACGTGCTCGTGCAGCCTGATGTCTTCGTCGTCCCCACCGAGGAGACTGAAGGCTGGGAGTGGCAACGGGTCCGGCACCTGCTGCTCGCCATCGAGGTGCTGAGCCCGAGCAGCGTGCGCGCGGACCGGTTCACCAAGCGACGCCTCTACCAGGAGCAGGGGACGCCGCTCTACTGGATCGTCGACATCGACGCACGCAGTACCGAAGTCTGGACGCCCGCCGATCACTTCCCGCACATCGAGCGCGAGCAGCTCGTGTGGCATCCGGGTGGGACAGCCGCAGCATTCACGCTCCCGCTCGCCGAGCTCTTCCGCGGCATCTGACGCGACTGCTCGTCCACCTGCACTGACGCCCGCGCGAGTCATCACTCGGCCCGCAGCGCGATGATGGGATCGACGCGTGTCGCGCGTCGCGCCGGGAGCCAGCTCGCCACGAGCCCCACGACGAGCAGCAACACCGTCACCCCGATGAACGTGAGCGGGTCGCGCGGTGCAATGCCGTAGAGGAGACTCGACATGAGCCGCGTGGCGGCGAGCGCGCCGACGATGCCGAGACCGAGGCCAATGAGCGCGGCCTGCATCCCCTGCGTGATGACGAGACGCAGCACGTTGGTTTCCTGCGCGCCCAAGGCCATGCGGATCCCGATCTCGTGCGTCCGCTCGGTGACCGCGTAGCCGATCACGCCAGCGAGACCAACCGCAGCAAGCGTGAGCGCCAGCACCGCGAACGCCGAGAGCAAGATCATGTTGAAGCGCGGACCGGCGATGGATCGGCCGAGCCGCGTCTCCATCCGGCTGATGTCCCGCACCGCGACATCGGGATCGATGGATCTGGTGAGCGGCCGGATGGCGGTCATGACGCTCGCCGGATCGCCCACCGTGCGCACAATGAACGTGAGCTGTGGCGGCTCGCCGATCAGTGTCGGGACCGTAGCTGCGCGATACGGCACATACAACTGCAAGTCATGCTTGTCACCGGCGAGGCCGCCGGTG
>DASSNR010000262.1:0-4641 GCA_035687925.1 Gemmatimonadaceae bacterium
AGACACGAGCGTCGCCGGTATCGCGGCGAGCGACCCGTCGCAGATCAACACGAGCGGCACGTGCGCCAACTACGCGTGCATCAGCGGGAATCCGCAGGTCCGCAAGGATAGCCTGGCCGCGCAGGACAGCACGTACTTCCAGTTTGGCGATGTGGACTGGGCGACGCTCACCGCCATGGCGAAGCGGTTCACGAGCGGGACTCCCGCGCCGAGCGTGAACCTCGATGGCAGCTGCAACATGAGCGACCCCAACAACTGGGGCGACCCGATCCACGCGACTTCGCCCAGCCCGTGCATGGATTACTACCCGATCATCTATTCGCCAACCGATCTGAGCCTGCAGAACGGGGTCGGCCAGGGGATCCTGCTCGTGGAGGGGAACCTCAAGGTCACCGGGAATTTCTCGTTCTACGGTCCCGTGATCGTGAAGGGGACGTTCAGCACGCAGGGGAACGGCGCGCACTTCAACGGCGGCCTCATGGCCGCGAACGTGGACCTCGACCCGAACACGGTCGCCGGTAACGCGATCATCAACTACTCGACGTGCGCACTGAGCCGAGCCATCAACGGCGCGGCGAGCCCGAGCCCGGCCCGACTGCGGCCGTGGGTGCAGCTGTTCTAGGCACAACGCCGATGACGACGACGTGCGTCAGTCGATGAACGGCGACTTCTTCGGCGGCCCCTGCGGCCGCGCCGTCGTCTCGCTCTGCTCGAGCAAGCGGCGCAGCTCCTGATCGGTCAGCTCGAACGGATCGGTCTCGTACGTGGGCGGCCGCACGCTGCGCGGCAGAGCGGTGTTCCCCTGAATGGGCTCGAGCACCCACTCGTTGTGCGAGCGGTCACGTACCTCCCAGTGCTGACCGTTTCGATCGACGAACTTGCGGTTGGCCATGATGTGCTCCGTACGATGCGGTAGGTGCGGCCGTCTCGGTCGCTCACACTGGGACGCCCGCACCTACATCGCGCTCAGCATCCCGGCACGAGCTCGATCTTGTCCGGCAGATTGGGCACCACGCACAGGAACTCGAACGGCTCCCCGGCGTGCGCCTCGTACCAGTGCGGCGTGCCCGCGGGGATGAAGACGACATCGCCCTGCTTCACGTCGACCGTCTTCTCCCCGATGCCGATCGTCGCACGCCCGCGCAGCACGTACTGCTCGTGCTCCACGGTGTTCGTGTGCGGCGGCATACCACCGCCCGGCTGCATGATGAAGCGACGCATCGCGAAGTTGGGGCCCTCATCCGGCCCGATGAGCACCTGCCGAGTGGTCTTCTCTCCCGCGCTCACCGGCTCGGCGGCGACGTCGCTCGCGTGCTTGACCGATGAAGTGTGCTCCGCATGGTTGACTGGCATTCCGAATACCGTCCTGAAAAAGTGATCTCTTCTCTAGCGTAGCCGCGCGTGTCGCCGATCACAAGCGTGACGCAGCGCAGGCATCGCGCCACGCGCCGCACGCAGGATCGAGCGGCGTCGCGCGCGCCCTCACTTCGCCGCCACGACCGGCGACTCGTTCAGGTGCTCCGCCTTCCACACCATCGCGCGATGGATGCGGTTCCACCCGCTCGGATGGTCGAAGAAGATGAATTCCTCGATCGGCCCCGGATGCATCTTGCGGTACTCCGAGAGCTGCACCGCCGCCTGGGCGAAGCCGTCCGGCTCGCGCGCCGCGTTGAGACCGAACGCGTCCGCCTGCGCCTCCGCCGTGCGCGAGATGGTGTTCGTCACCGGCGTCACGACGAACAGATACACGGAAAGGATCGCGACCAGGAGCGGGAGTCCCGCCACGTCGCCGACATCGTGGATGTCCCACCGCGTGCCGTAGCGCGCGAGCATCCTGCCGAACCCCCACTGCACGAACGCGAACCCGACGGCGATCACGAGCCCGAGGAAGACGAGCTCCGTCGCGACGTGGTCGAGCACGTAGTGCCCCATCTCGTGGCCGAGCACGGCGCGCACCTCGGCGGGTGAGGCGCGGCGCATCAGGTTGTCGTTGAGACTGATGCGCGTCGTCCCGAACATGCCGGAGACGTTGGCGCTGATGCGGTCGCTCTGCTTCGACGCATCGAACTCGTACACGTTGTCCGCCGGAATGCCGTTCGCGCGCGCGAGGGAGAGGATCTGATTCTTGAGCTCGCTCTCCGGGAGCGGCGTGTAGTGATTGAACAGCGGCGCGATGTAGACCGGCGTGATCGCGACGATGAAGACCAGGAACGCGATCGCGACTCCCGCACCCCACAGCCACCACGTGCGACGCGCTCGCCGGATCACGGCGTACATGATGACCAGTGCCACCGTACCGAGCACCACGCCCACCGCGAGCCCCACGAGCTGATCGCGCATCCACTGCAGGAAGGTCTGGTTGGAGAGGTTGTACTGGTGCTCGCGGAAGAAGTCGCGATAGAGCGTGAGCGGGAAGCCGAGGATCGCCGTGAGGATGATGTACTCCACGGCGTAGACGGCCGTCTGCAGCCAGCGCACGCGTGTCACGCGCTCGGCGAGCTTTCGCATGCGCGCGGAGAGACGTGTGCCGAGGAGCAGCCACGCGACGACGAGGCCGTAGAGCAGTCCCCAGAGCAGGAGCCAGTAGCCGCCCTCGAAGTACGCGTCGGAGCGGGCGCGCGCCTCGGGTGAGAGCTGCGCCATGTAGGCGCGCGTGGCGGAATCGACATCGAAGCGCGGGGCCGCTGCCGATGCAGCGGACGCCGCCACCGGTGATGCGGCACGGGCCGCGGTGCGCGTCGTTGCAGACGCAGGTGCGGCCGAACCGGCGGCGCCCGTTGTCTGCGCCGACGCGGGTGGCACGGCACCGAGCATCGCGACAACCGAGAGCGTGATCAGGTGCGCGAAGACGCGTGTCCTCATACGAGTGTCTCCAGGAGATCGGCTCCGGATTCGTGGGAGAAATGGGGCGCGTCCCGACGATAGGTTCACTGCGAAGGCAGCGCAACGTTGGGCATCACTCCGAACCGTGATGCCACTCGCCCCTCCTTGCACGCGCCGAGTACGGGCCCGGTTGCCGTCGAGCTGAGCACGGAGCGGACGACGACGCCGGAGCGCGACCCGCCGATCACTGCATGTCGCGCCTCTGGCGGAGCGTGCGTGTGGCGTGCATGCTTGGCATCGCAGGAGATCGCTTTGTCACTGCAGGCATCGTCATCCCCTCCGCCACCGTCGGCCCATGCTCCGCTCCTCGCTCTCGGCGCTCGCTCTCTCACTATTGCCTGCGCTCGCGCCCGCGCAGACCCGCATGCTCCGCTCACCCACCGTGAGCTCCACGCAGATCGCCTTCGCCTACGCGGGCGACATCTGGATCGTCGCGCGCGCGGGCGGCGATGCGCGTCGGCTCACGAGCGCAATGGGCGAGGCGTCGAACCCGCACTTCTCGCCCGACGGCAAGCTCATCGCGTTCACGCGCATGCTGGGACGGAACGAAGACGTGTACGTGATCCCCGCCGAGGGCGGTGAAGCGAAGCGCCTCACCTGGCATCCGTCGCCGGACGAGGTGCAAGGGTGGACCCCCGACGGGAAGGAGATCGTCTTCTCCTCCACGCGCTCGGCCAATCTCCCGACGCCGGTGCCGCGTTGGTTCACCGTCCCCGCCGAGGGCGGCGTGGTGACGCCGATGAAGATGTACCGCGCGTATCAGGGGAAGATCTCGCCCGACGGCGCGCGCATCGCGTACCGCATGAACAATTCGTGGGACGAGGAGCGACGCGACTATCGCGGCGGACAGAACCGCCCGATCTGGATTCTCGACAGGAAGACGCTCGACGTCGACACGCTCCCGCACAACGGCTCGAAGGACATCGACCCCGTGTGGGTGGGGAACGACAAAGTCTTCTTCCTCTCCGATCGCGACGGTGTGTCGAACGTGTGGTCGTACGATCTGCAGACGAAGCAGGAGAAGCAGGTGACGACCTTCTCCGACTTCGACGTGAAGACGCTCGACGCGGGCGGCGGCGCGATCGTCTTCGAGCAGGGGGGGCTGGTGCACGAGCTCGATCCCAACACGGGGCGCGAGCACGTCGTGCCGATCAACGCCGCCGGCGACTTCCCGTGGATGATGCCGCAGTGGAAGGAAGTCTCGCGCAACATCGCGGACATGGCGCTCTCGCCCACGGGCAAGCGCGCCGCCGTCGAAGCGCGCGGCGAGATCTTCACCATCCCCGCCGAGAAGGGTGACGTGCGCAACCTCACGCAGTCGAGCGGCTCGGCGGAGCGCACCCCGGCGTGGTCACCCGATGGCAAGTGGGTCTCCTACTTCAGCGACAAGTCGGGCGAGTACGAGCTCGTGATCGCCTCGGCGGACGGCAGCGCACCGTCGCACACCATCAAGCTCGAGCACCCCACGCACTACTACACCGCCGAGTGGTCGCCCAACGGAAAGAAGATCGTCTTCCAGGACACGAACCTCCGCCTGTGGGTGGTGGATGTCGCGAGCGGCAAGGCGACGGACATCGGCGGCGACGAGTGGATGGTACCGGAGCGCTCGCTCAATCCCACGTGGAGCCCCGACTCGCGATGGATCGCGTACGTCAAGCGGCTGCCGTCGCTCATGCGTGCCATCTTCGTGTACGACACGCAGACCGGCGAGACGCATCAGGTGACGGATGGACTCGCCGATGCGACGTGGCCCGCGTG
>DASSNR010000106.1:0-3678 GCA_035687925.1 Gemmatimonadaceae bacterium
GGGCCCGCGCTGGACGCCGAGGGAGGGCGGGAGTGGGGCGCGCTACCGGCGAATGTAGCCGCCCGCGTTGTCATTCCGAGCGCAGCGAGGAATCTCGGGCAGGCGAGAAGATCCCTCGCGTTCGCTCGGGATGACAGCGACGCTCGGGATGACAGCGACGCTCGGGATGACAGCGACGCTCGGGATGACAGCCGCGCTCGATTACGCGCTCACGCGCGCACCCGTCGGCAGCTTCTTGAGCAGCTTGTCCAGATGATGGTTGTACGCGTCGAACTGCACGTAGTACGCGTGGCGCGGCGTCTTCAGGTAGTGCATACCGTCCGTGAGATCCGCCGGCCGTGCCGCGCGCATCTGCTCGAGCCAGCGCGATTCTCCATCTGTACCGAGTGAGATCACGCGCGCCATGAGCGCGGCCTGTCGACTGATCACCGGATACGCTGCGCCGTCCGTCTCGAACTGGCCGATGACGAACAGGTTCGGGAAGCTGGCAGGGAAGATGTTGAGCAGCAGATTCCGTGGCTCCAGCACGCGGTCGCCGAGCGTCCCCAGGCAGGGAACGCTTGCCCGATACCCGGTCGCGTAGACGATCAGATCGACCGGCTCCTCGCTCCCATCCGCGAATACCACGCTCCTCGATCGCAGCTCGCGGACATCGGGCTTCGCCACGATGTCTCCATGCGCGAGATGATGCAGCAACTGCGTGTTCATGATCGGGTGGCTCGCGAGCACCTTGTGATCGGGCTTCGGCAAGCCGTAGCGCGTGAGATTGCCGATGAGCAGACGCAACAGGATCGCGAGCAGCGGCTGTCCAAGCCAGAGCGGGATGTGCGGCCCCTGCCGGAAGAACACATCCGTCGGCTGCCCGAAGATGTGCTTCGGCAGAAAGTGATAACCGCGTCGCATCGAGATCATCGCGCGCTCGGCGTACGTCGCCGCATCGCACGCGATGTCGCATCCGCTGTTCCCGCCGCCCACCACGAGCACGCGCTTCCCGCGGAACTCGATCGGCGAGCGATAGGCGAACGAGTGATACGCCTCACCGTCGAAGCGCCCGGGGTACGACGCCATCAGCGGATCCCAGTTGTGTCCGACGGCGAGCACGACGCCGCGATACTGGCGTCGCTCACCCGATGCGAGTGTCACCTCCCATTGGTCGCCGGATGGCGCCACCGAGCGCACGTCGGCACCGAACTGGATGTACTGCCGCAACCCGTAGTGATCGGCGAATGCGCGAATGTACTCGAGGATCTGCCGCCACGACGGATAGTCCGGATAGCTCTCCGGCATCGGGAAGTCCGAGAACGCCGACTGCGTCTTCGACGAGATGAAGTGCGCCGTCTCGTACATCGGTGTGCGGGCGTTCCCGATGTCCCAGATACCGCCGACGTCGCCGTGCCGCTCGAGCACGTCGAACGGGATGCCGGCCTGCGCGAAGGCGCGCGCAGCGCCGAGCCCGGCCGGGCCCGCACCGATGATGCAGTAGCGATCGGTGCGGTGCGCGGGGGCGGTGAAGGTCGTGTGGTGTGCGAGCGTGTTCTCGGTCATGGGCGTAATGGTAGCGCGGACAGCGGATCGCCCGGAAGGGCAGGCCGGGAACGGAGGCCGTGCACAGGCACTTAAGATATAGTATGCTTCTCTCTCGACCGCACGCGATACATCTCAATGGTACGCCATTGCACGCATAGGAGCGACGTGATGACCACGACTGCAGCCACTTCGAAGAAGGCGACGTTCGGCGCCGGATGCTTCTGGGGCACCGAAGTCACATTCCGCAAGGTTCCCGGTGTCATCAATGCGACATCGGGCTACATGGGCGGCACGCTCGAGAACCCGACCTACGAGGACGTCTGCACCGACAAGACGGGGCACGCGGAAGTGGTCGAGGTGGAGTACGATCCGAGCACGGTCTCCTACGAGCAGTTGCTCGACGCCTTCTGGGAGAACCACGATCCCACGACGCGTAATCGCCAGGGGCCCGACGTCGGCACGCAGTATCGCTCGGCCATCTTCTACCACGACGATGCCCAGCGCGATGCCGCGCTCGCCTCGAAGGCGGCGCTCGATCGCAGCGGTCGCTTCAAGCGGCCGATCGTCACCGAGGTCGAGCCGGCGTCCACCTTCTTCCGCGCCGAGGACTACCACCAGCGGTACCTCGAAAAGCACGGTCTCGCGCACTGCCACGTGTGATGAGCACGACATCGGCGACCGATCTGCGCTATCCGATCGGAAAGTTTGCCCTCGATGGCGACGTCACGGAGGCGCACCGCCAGCGCTGGCTCGACGACATCGCGCGTGCGCCGTCGGCGCTGCGCGCGGCGGTGCGCGGACTGTCACCCGCGCAACTCGACACACCGTACCGGCCGGGCGGATGGACGGTACGGCAGGTCGTCCATCATGTTCCGGACAGCCACCTGAACGCGTACGTGCGCTGCAAGCTCGCGCTCACCGAGGATGAGCCGACCATCAAGCCGTACGACGAAGCGCGGTGGGCCGAGCTGAACGACTCGCGCATCGTTCCGATCGACGTCTCGCTCACACTGCTCGACGTGTTGCACGAGCGATGGGTCGCCCTCCTGCGCTCGCTCGGCCCCGCCGAGCTCCGCCGCACGATGCGGCACCCCGAACACGGTCGCGTGATGTCGATCGAGTACGTGATGGGATTGTACGCATGGCACGGCCGGCATCACGTGGCGCATGTCACGGGGTTGCGGGAGAGGGAAGGGTGGAGGGGGCTGTGAGCTCAGAGCTGTGGGCTATGAGCCACAGGCGTGCTGGATCTCCGCGCCCACAGCCCAACTCATAGCCCACAGCTCAGAGCTCACAGCCCATGCCTCCTTCGCTCTGCGATGCGATCCGCTCCCGGAAACTTGTCATGTTCGGCTACGGCAACCGCGTGCCGATTGTCGAGCCGCATCTCTACGGCATCAACTCGCTCGGACACGAAGTGCTGAGCGCGTGGCTGCTCCCCGGGCACAGCCGAATGGATCCGGAGGGCGGATGGCGCACGTATCTCGTGCGCGAGATGCGCAACGTGCAGATTCTGGACGAGGCGTTCGCGGCCGCGCGACCCGGCTACAATCCCAACGACGCGCGCATGCAGCGCATCATCTGTCGACTCGAACCGCGAGGACCCGCGTGATGGATTCGGAGCAGCTGCGTGCGCTCCAGGCACCGATCAAGGAGCAGTATCGCAGCGCGCCGGAGACGGCGCGCGTCACGCTCACGGCGCACGGCCGCCTGGGCGAGGGGATCACCTGCAAGGTGGACACGGGGAAAGCGCTCGTGGAAGCTGGGCTGCATCCAGCCACCGGCGGCACGGGACTCTCCGCATGCTCGGGTGACATGCTGCTCGAGGCGCTCGTTGCATGCGCCGGCGTCACCATGCGCGCGGTCGCGACATCGCTCGGCATCGAGCTCCGCGATGGTACCGTGACCGCCGAGGGCGATCTCGATTTTCGCGGGACGCTCGCCGTCTCGAAGGAGACGCCCGTCGGCTTTCAGCGCATCCGTCTGCACTTCGATCTCGATACCGATGTGACGGAGGAGCAGCTCGCATCGCTCATCAAGCTGACGGAGCGCTACTGCGTGGTGTATCAGACGCTGCGACACTCGCCGGAGATGACGGTGGCGTACGAGGTGGCGGAGGCATAGCGGCGTCGTAGGTACGGACGCCCCTCG
>DASSNR010000109.1:0-9586 GCA_035687925.1 Gemmatimonadaceae bacterium
GCACCCGAGAGCGCCTGTACGTCGCCCTCCGGCACGAGGAAGCCGCGCGCGGCGGCGTCGGCGGGGAGGAGATCGGGGATGCCCGCATGATCGGTGGCAACCACGGGCAAACCGAGCGTCGCGGCCTCGATGATCGCAACCGGCGTCCCCTCCGTATCACCGGTCGGCGCGACCTTGCTGGCGAGCACGAAGATCGATGCATCGCGCATCGCGTCGAGCGCCTGGTCGTGCGGCAGCACGCCGCGAAAGTCGACCAGCGATTCGACGCCGGTGTCGTGCGCAAGCGCGCCGAGCACGTCGCGCAGCTCCCCCTGCCCCACGATCTCGTAGCGCCACGCGCCGTTCAGCAACCACTGCGCGCGCGCGAACGCGGTGATGGAATCATCGATCCCCTTCTTGGGCATGAGGCGCGCGACGGTGATGATGCGCCGCGTCGAGAGACGCGGGGCGGGCAGGTCGGCGACCTCTGGCGGCGCCGCGAGGCGCACGAGGTGGATGCGATCCGCGGGTGCGCCGGCGGCAATGAGCCGCGAGCGGAGGTACGGGCCGTTGGTGAGCAGTGCCGCACCGGATGCGAAGAGCGCGTCGTAGAAGCCGGGCTTGAGCGCGGGAAGCGCGGTCGCATCGTAGCCGTGAAAGAAGACGGCGAGCGGCCGGCGCGCGATGGCGGCGACGGGAAGCCAGGCGGCGCCCACATCGCCGAAGTGCGCGAGCACGACATCGGCGCGCGCGATCTCGGGGAGGACCGATCGCGCGAGCAGCTCGCGTACGGGTGCGTGATGCCGGAGCGCCACCGCACGCGGCGCGCGCATCACGGCGCGCACCGGCGCGCGCGCCAGCGCGAGCGTCTTCTCGCGGCGCGAGAGCCAGTCGTTGGTGATGCGCGCCGGGAAGCGCGCCGGCGCTGCGCCGGCCACCTCGCCGCGCTGCGCCGCGATGACATGCACCTCGTGTCCCATCGCACGCAGCGACTCGACCGGCTCGTAGATCCATGGCTCGCCAACGTGCGGGTACGTGTACGTGATCACACAGATGCGCATGCAGCCTCGCCATTCACTCGTTGGTTCCTCCACCTGACGCCGTTCCCCCATCGTTCATGAGTCACCCGTCCGCATCATCGGTGCCCCTCGAGTGGGGCGCCCTCCGCCGGCCCCGTGGCACCGTGCTCGACAACCTGCGCGAGATGGTGCACGAACAGTTCGAGTACCACGAGCTGCTGCTGACGATCGCGCGTCGCGACATGCTGCTCCGCTACAAGCAAACCGTGATGGGGTTCGGCTGGGCGATCTTCATGCCCGTGCTGAACACCATCATCTTCTCCGTCATCTTCATGCGCGTCGCCCCGATCGACACGGGGATGCCCTACCCCGTGTTCGCGTTCGCGGGGCTTCTGCCATGGAACTTCTTCGCGTCCTCGCTCCGCTTCTCGGTGACCTCGCTCACGGGGAACGTGGCGCTCGTCACCAAGGTGTACTTTCCGCGCGAGCTCTTCCCCTTTTCGGCGGTGCTCGTGTCGCTCGTCGACTTCGCGGTGGCATTCTCGGTGCTGATCGCGATGATGGTCTACTACCGCATGGGCGTGACGTGGGCAGCGCTTTTTCTTCCGGTAGTCCTGTTCGTGCAGGTGATGTTCACGGCGGGGATCGCGCTGCTCCTGTCGATGGCCAACCTGTTCTACCGTGACGTGAAGTACCTCTTCGAGATCGTGCTCTCGCTCTGGATGTTCGCGACCTCGGTGGTGTATCCCATCGACCGCGTCGGCGGGCGGCTCGCCGCCGTGCTGAAGCTCAATCCAATGACGCCGATCATCGATGGGTATCGCGCCGTGCTGCTGCGCGGCACGCTGCCGGACGCGCACGCCTTCGGCTACGCGACCGCGGTGTCCGCACTCGTGCTCTGTGTCGGCTGGTTCGCCTTTCATCGCTCGGAGTTCCGCTTTGCCGAAAACATCTAAGCCCAGCGACGCGGTCGTCATCTTCGACGGCGTGTGGAAGAAGTACCGGCGCGGTGAGCGCAACGACAGCTTGCGCGATCTCCTCCCCGCGTTGGCCAAGGGGATGGTGGGACTGGGACGCGCACACGACGGTGCGATCGACGTGGGGGTGAACGAGTTCTGGGCGGTGCAGGATGTCTCGTTCGCCGTGCGGCCCGGGGAAGCGCTCGGGATCATCGGGCCGAACGGCGCGGGGAAGTCGACGGTGCTCAAGCTGCTCACGAAGATCCTCAAGCCGACGCGCGGATTCTGCGCCACGCGCGGACGCGTGGGCGCGCTGATCGAAGTGGCAGCGGGCTTCCATCCGGATCTCACGGGGCGCGAGAACGTGTTCCTGCAGGGCGCGATCATGGGGATGAAGCGCGCCGAGATCGCGCGCAAGATGGACGAGATCGTCGCCTTCGCCGAAGTCGAGGACTTCATCGACACGCAGGTGAAGCGCTACTCGAGCGGGATGAGCGCGCGGCTCGGCTTCTCGATCGCGGCGCACCTCGACCCGGACGTGCTGATCATCGATGAAGTACTGAGCGTTGGCGACATGCCGTTCCAACGCCGGTGCGTGGACCGCATGCAGGAGTTCAAGGCGCGCGGCGTGGCGATCGTCTTCGTGTCGCACAACCTGCAGGCGGTCATGGATCTGTGCGACCGCGCGCTGTACCTGCATCGCAGCGCACGCGCGCTGGGACCGACCGCCGAGGTCATGGAGCAGTACGTCGCCAGCACGGAACGCGACCGCGTGCTCCCGCGCCGCGGCGAGGTGGAGATCGTGCGTGCGCAGCTGCTCGACTCGCGCGGCGTGCCGGTCACGGCTGCCGAGCCGGGTGACGAGCTCACGCTGCGCGTGAACTACGTGGCGCACCAGACGATCAGCAATCTCAACTTCGGCTTCAGTGCGCTGCGGTCGACGGACCGGCTCGTCGCGTACGACGGCACGCTGGCGGGCGAGGAGCTCGGACTCGAGACGCTCGAGCCGGGGGAGCAGTGCGTCGTCGATTTCACCTTTCGCGTGAACCTCGCGCGCGGGCAGTACCATCTCGCGTGCAACGTACTGCATGCGCCAACGTGGCGGTTCCTGTCGCATCTGCTGCCTGCGGGAATTCTGACCGTTCGCGAAACGCGAACATATGGCGGCGTGGCGAATCTGGAACTCGATGCACAGGTGGTGGAGCGGTACCGAACGGGGGTCGAAGTGCGAGCCTGATGCCCGAGGTCGGCACGGTGGCGCGGCGCTTGCCCTGAGTAGCGGCGTCGTTCGTTGTTGTCGCCGTACGAGCGGTGTGCGAACGCAGGCGCATCGCTCGGCATCACCCAGTTGTCGTGCCGCAGGATTCAGGATCCCCAGCTGTTTTCCGATCCTCGACTGAGACGTCCCCGCCCGCTGTCAGCGTCATCGTTCCGGCCTACGGAGTCAGCGCATTTATCGGGGCGACGATCCAGTCGCTCATGGGACAGTCGTTCACCGATTTCGACGTTCTCGTCGTCAACGACGGCTCACCGGACACATCGGCGTTGCGAGACGCACTCACGCCGTACGCAGGTCGCATCACGTACATCGAGCGGCCGAACGGCGGTCCGGGCGCTGCGCGCAACACCGGACTGTGTGCGGCGCGCGGTGACTACGTGGCGTTCCTCGATGGCGATGATCTCTGGGCACCCGACTTTCTCGCCGAGCAGATGGCGCTGCTCGCGAGCGCGCCGGAGCCGCTCGATCTCGTGTACGCGGACGCGCGCCTCTTCGGCGCATCGTCGGAAGCCGGACGCACCTGCATGGAGCTCGACCCGTCGAACGGACGGGTGACGCTCGAGCGCCTGCTCACCGGCGAGTGCAAGATCCTCACGTCCACCGTCGTCGCGCGCCGCGATGCGATCGTCGGCGTCGGGATGTTCGACGAATCGCTCGAGTGCGCGGAGGACTACGACCTGTGGCTGCGCCTCGCGCGCGCCGGCGCGCGGATGGCGTACCAGCGCAAGGTGCTCTGCCATCGCCGCATTCACGCGGACAATCTCTCCGGCGACGACATCAAGCTGTGCGAGTCGGTGCTGCGCGTCCTCGAGCGACTGTCAGCGGGCACGCCGCTGCGACGCGCGGAGCGGATCGCGCTCGATGGCGCCATCCGGCGCGTGTGCGGCGAGCTGGCGCTCGAGCGCGGAAAGCAGAGCATCGCGCGCGGCGACTTCAACGCGGCGCGGCGCGCGCTGGCGAACGCGAATCACGCGTACCGGAGCTGGCGCTGGCGGTCGTGGAAGCTCAAGATCACTCGGCTCGGACTGGAGCTCACGCCGGGTCTGCTGCGTCAGGCGTACCGGCTGCGCGAGCAGCGACAGCTGCATCGTACGCGGCTCGACGCACCACGCATGAGCCGGCTGTGAGCGACGCGCTCACGCGGACTGGAACTGCGCTTCCTCGGTCGATCCGTCGAGCGCCGCCGTCGAGGCCTGCCCGCGCGTGACCGCCTGGAGCACGCGGTCGAAGTAGCCGGCGCCCGCTTCGCGCTGGTGGCGCGTGGCCGTGTAGCCGTCCTTCTCGCGCGCGAACTCCCGATCCTGCACCCGCACGTAGGCCGGCATCCCGTCGCGCGCGTAGTCGTGCGCGAGCTCGAAGGTGTGCAGGTTGACGAGATGCCACCCGGCGAGCGTGATGAACTGGAAGCGATAGCCCATCGCCGATAGCTCACGCTGGAAGTGCGCGATGGCATCGTCGTCCAGGTTGCGACGCCAGTTGAACGACGGGGAGCAATTGTACGCGAGCATCTTCCCGGGGAAGTGCTCGTGGATGCACGACGCGAAGGTACGCGCCTCGTCGAGATCCGGCGTGGACGTCTCGCACCAGAGCAGATCGGCGTAGGGCGCGTAGGAGAGCGCGCGCGTGATCGCCGACCGTAACCCTTGCCGGACGACGTGGTATCCCTCGTGCGTTCGCTCGCCCGTCATGAACGCGCGGTCGGCCGCGTCGGCATCGGTGGTGAGCAACGTCGCGGAGATGGCATCGGTACGCGCGACGATGAGCGTGGGGATGTCGAGCACGTCGGCGGCGAGTCGCGCCGCGTTGAGTGTGCGGATGAACTGTGAGGTGGGGACGAGCACCTTCCCACCCATGTGCCCGCACTTCTTCTCCGCCGCGAGCTGATCCTCGAAGTGCACGCCGCTCGCACCCGCCTCGATCATCGCCTTCGTGAGCTCGAACGCGTGGATCGGGCCACCGAACCCGGCTTCCGCATCGGCGACGATCGGCACCATCCAGTGGCGTGCGTCCTGCCCCTCGCACCATTCCACCTGGTCGGCGCGGAGCAACGCGTTGTTGAGGCGACGCACCAGCGCCGGAACGCTGTTCGCCGGATAGATGCTCTGATCCGGGTACGTGTGCCCCGCGAGATTGGCATCGGCCGCCACCTGCCACCCGCTCAGATAGATGGCCTCGAGCCCGGCCCTCACCATCTGCACGGCCTGCGCTCCCGTGAGCGCGCCGAACGTGTGCACGTACTCGCGTGTGCTGAGCAACGACCAGAGCCGTTCCGCGCCGAGTCGCGCGAGCGAATGCTCGACGCGTACCGAGCCGCGCAGGCAGACGACGTCCTCTGCCGAGTAGTCGCGTCGAATCCCGGCCCACCGCGCGTCCGTCGCCCAGCGTGTCTCGAGTGCCTCGGCTTCCTTCGTCCGCTCGATCGCGCTCATGCTACCCTCCGATGCGCGAAGTCCACGTCGTGTCGCCGCGCCACCCGCGCTCGCGCATGCCGGCCCGCGGCCCGTCGTCTCGCAGAGTACACAGGCCGTCCGTCTCGAGTACTGGCCACTCGGGCAGGCACGACTCCCGCGGATGGGCGGACGCACTGGAAAGAAGCGGGCCACGGCGCGCGACGATGCGCGACCCTGCGCGCATCACGGTGGTGCGCGCATGCACGGTGGGTGCGCGGCGGCAAATCTCCGCCGTGCGCGAGCCGTGGCGCAACCGATGCATAAAGGGACGCGGCGATGTGTGGTGGCTTCCCTTGAGAGAGAGAGGCGAATGCGGGGATTCCGGTTCTTCGAGGAGTTCAGAAGCGGGACCAGGGAGCAGAGCGCGGGGAACGTGATCGCCGTGCATATGTCCGGCGATTCCTTCGTGAAGGAAGGTGAGATTTGCTTCACCGCGCTGTGCGCGTACCCTGATGATTGTGAGCCCAACGGCCCGGTGCTCGCGCGTCTCTGCAGCGCCGAATATCTCGGGCGGCAGTGCCGGCGCATCTCCGAGGCACGTGCTCGCGTGATCCATCCGCGGCTCTTCGAGTACCTCGATAAGATGGCCTGAACGCCCCGATTTGTTACCCTTTCTCGCCTTGCAAAATGCGAGTCCGTGAGGCTTCGCGCGGCCGTCGTGAATCGCATTTTATCACCGTTACATTCCCCTCCCATCCCGCGTCAATTGAGCGGTTCCGCGTAGCGGCAGCAGGAGGCGCGGCGCCCCCTTCAAGCCATGGACTACGCACGTGACCGACGAGGTTCTCAAGAAGATCACCCGCACCCTCAAGAAGGGTGGAGTGGGAGCGGGTCAACCTCCGCATTTTGCCTACGGCTTTGCGCTGTCGGCCGCCGAGTATGGCGACCGCGCAGCCTTCGCGATCACCACGATCGGTGGTGAGCGCTTGCCGCTGACGGCGCGGCTCATCACGCCGTTGGAAACGACACCGGCGTGGATTTACGGCGCTGTCGCGACGTTCTTCGGTGTGGACGGCCACGGCAAGCCCGATCCGGCGGACATCGTGCGCCGCATCCGGCTGACGCTGTTGATCAGCCCGGGGCTCACGCACCCGAAGGATTTCATCGGACTGCAGAGTCTGCTCACGCCGGCGGATCTCACCGATCCGCTCGTGGCGGTGTTGCCGCGACGGCCGAAAGGTTGGCCCCGATAAGAGAAAGAACGAGGCGGCCCGAGAGTACTCGGGCCGCCTCGTGCATCTGGCGGTGACTGGTGATGTGACGCCGTCAGTCTTTGTGCCGGTACGTGATCCGGCCGCGGGTCAGATCGTAGGGTGAGACTTCCACCCGCACGCAATCTCCGGCCAGGACACGAATCCGAAATCGGCGCATCCGTCCAGCGAGTGGGGTGAGCACCTCGTGTGCGTCACTCACCGCGACGCGGAACGTCACATTCGGCAGCACTTCGGTCACGACGCCTTCCAGCTCGATCACGTCCTGCTTGGACATGCGAACCTTCGAGCGGACCTCGGACGTCAGTAGTCCCGCCGCTGCGAGCGCGCCAGTCGGCGCCGCGCGGCGTCGGCCTTGTGCTGCCGCGCCTCGCTGGGCTTCACGTAGAATCGCTTCTTCCTGATGTCCTTGAGAATGCCCGAGCGAATCACCTTCCGCTGAAATTGCTTGAGGGCCATGTCCAGCCGATCGTTCTCATCGATGATGACTTCTACCATGAGTCTCCCAACGCCCCGGAGGGCAAAGCAAAGGGACCCGGGCACCCGCCCAGGTCCTCTGTCAGTGTGCGACTAAACGCGGGCGAAACCGTTTTCCTACGGCCGCTTCGCAACATACCATCGGGCCGCGATGACGGCAACACGCGCCACCATGGTTCACCGTTTGTACGGTGAATCTCCGCGTCCACGACGACGCGCACCGCGCGACGGACGTCGCGTCCCGCTCCCACTCGAGGACGGGTGATGCGGGCGTGGCGCCGCGGGGCGCGCGGCCTCGTGATGCGTCGCTGCCGGCCCATCGCGATGTCTCGACGCCGGCCGCTCGCTCGCCGCGGCTGTGCGCCGCGCCGCCCGCTCGCGCTCCTCCGCCTCACGCTGCGCCTTGCGCTCGGCCTTGGCCTTCGCACGGGCGCGCTCCTCCGCCTTGCGCGCGCGGATCGCCGCGATGCGCTCGGCCAGCGGCACCTCGAACCGCTCCGCGGGCTTCGCTCGATAATCGAAGCCGGAAAGTGTGACCCGCGGCAACCGCTTCCCGATCGCCTTCTCGATCGCGCGGAGATCCTTCTCCTCATCCGGCGACACGAAGGTGAACGCGTCGCCCGTCGCCTCGGCGCGTGCCGTGCGACCCACGCGATGGATGTAGTCCTCGGGGACGCTCGGCACATCGAAGTTCACCACATGGCCGAGCGATTCGACATCGATGCCGCGCGCGGCGATGTCGGTCGCCACGAGTACGCGATACTTCCCCGACTTGAACCCCGCGAGTGCTTCGGTGCGCTGCGCCTGCGAGCGGTTGCCGTGCAGACGCACCGCGTTCACGCCGTGCGACGCGAGCACTTCTGCCAGGCGGTTCGTGCGATGCTTCGTGCGCGTGAAGACGATCACGTTGCGGATCTCCCGGCGCTTGAGGAGCTCGAGGAAGAGCGCGGACTTGAGCTCCTCGGACACGGGATACACCGCCTGCGTGATCCCCACCGCGGGCGCCGCCTTGCGCTCGATGTTGATCGTCGCGGGCGACTTCAGCATTTCCTGCGCGAGCGCCTGGATCGGCGCAGGCAGCGTCGCCGAGTAGAAGAGCGTCTGCCGCTTCGCGGGGACGTGCTTCAGCACACGGCGAATGTCCGGGAGAAATCCCATGTCGAGCATCCGGTCCGCTTCATCGAGGACGAGCACCTCGAGGCGGCGCAGATCGGCGTATGGTTGCCGCAGGTGATCGAGCAGGCGGCCCGGTGTCGCGATGAGGATGTCGACACCGCTCCGGAACGCGTGCTCCTGCGGCCCCATCCCTACGCCGCCGAAGATCGCCGCGGCCGTGACGGGTGTGTGCTGTGCGAGCTCGATGCAGTGCTGCTCGATCTGCGCAGCCAGCTCGCGCGTCGGGGCAAGAATCAGGGCGCGCGTGGTGCCGCGCGGCCGGTCGATGAGTCGTTGCAGAATAGGGAGCAGAAACGCGGCTGTCTTACCGCTCCCCGTCATGGCGCAGGCGAGCACATCGTGCCCCGCGAGCGCGGGCGGCATCGCTTCGCTCTGAATCGGTGTCGGGCGCGCGAAGCCCAGCTCCTTGATGCCGCGGAGCAGATCGCGATGCAGTCCGAATGGTGAAAAAGGCATGGCGCAAGCTACACGGGGCCGTACACGCGCGACAAGCGCTTGCGCGCGACCGCGTGAACGCATCGCGCGACTCTCTGACTACGGCGGGCGTTGTTGGCGTTGTCCGTGCAGAGAACACGCGATGATGCGGGCGATGACCATTCCGCGATTCGGCGGTCCCGAGGTCTTCGAGGAGCGCCAGGTCGAGACACCGATCCCCGGCGCCGGCCAGGTGCTCGTGCGCGTCATCGCCTCGGGGACGAACCCCGTCGATGCGAAGATTCGCGCAAACGGCACGTGGGCGGGGATCGTGCCGCCCGCAATCCTCGGCTACGACGTGGCCGGCGTCATCGAGCAGGTGGGCGCGGGCGTCACCGACTTCGACGTCGGCGACGAGGTGTATTACACGCCCACGATCCGCGACAACCAGATGGGGAGCTACGCCGAGTACAACGTCGCACCGGCCGCGATCGTCGCGCGCAAACCGAAGAATCTCTCGTTCGTGGACGCGGCCGCCGTCCCGCTCGCGGGCGGAACGGCATACGAAGCCATCGTCCGCCGGCTGCGGCTTCGCGTGGGACAGCGCATTCTCATCCACGGC
>DASSNR010000110.1:0-10433 GCA_035687925.1 Gemmatimonadaceae bacterium
GCTGGTCAACGCAGGAGAACCAGCCGACCGGACAGTTCTACCATGTGATCACCGACGAGCAGTTTCCGTATCGCATCTATGGCGCGCAGCAGGACCTGAGCACGGTGTCGATCGCCAACCGATCGGACAACGGCGCGATCACGCAGGCGGATTGGTACTGGGTGGGCGGCGGCGAATCCGGGTACATCGCGCCCGAGCCGGACAATCCGAACGTCGTCTTCGCCGGCACGTACATGGGGACGATCACGCGCTACGACCATCGCACCAACCAGGAGCGCGATGTCTCCGTCGGACTCAACAACTACGACGGCTACGCGGCGCAGGATGTCCCCAACCGCTTCCAGTGGACCTTCCCCATCGTCTTCTCCCCACACGATCCACACACGCTCTACGTGACGGGAAATCGCGTCTTCAAGACGACCGATGAAGGTACCACCTGGCAGGCGATCAGCCCCGACCTCACGCTGCACGATCCGAAGACGCTCGGTCCCGTGGGCGGCCCGATCACGAGGGACATGACCGGCACCGAGTGGTACGCGACGATCTTCGCCTTCGCGGAATCTCCGGTGCAGGGCGGCGTGCTGTGGGCGGGCTCGGACGACGGCCTCATCCACCTCTCGCGCGACGGTGGCGCTACATGGCAGGACGTCACGCCGGAAGGGATGGCGCACTTCACGCGCGTGAGCATCATCGAGCCGTCGCACCACAGCGCTGGCACCGCGTACGTCGCCGCAAACCGCTACCAGCTCGACGACCTCCACCCCTACCTGTACAAGACCACCGACTTCGGGAAGACGTGGACGCGCATCGACAACGGGATTCCCGACGGCGCGTACACGCGGACGATTCGCGAAGACCCGGTGCGCCCCGGGCTCCTCTTCGCCGGCACCGAGACCGGCGCGTACGTCTCGTTCGATGATGGCGCGCACTGGCAATCGATCCAGCTCAATCTGCCGCGGACGTCGGTGCGCGATCTCGCCATCCACGGCAACGATCTCATCGCCGCCACGCACGGCCGCGCGTTCTGGGTGCTCGACGACATCTCGCCGCTGCGCGCGCTCGCCGATTCGGTGCGCCGCGCCGACGCCTACCTCTTCGCGCCCGAACCGGCCATCCGCTATGCCGCCGGGAGTGACCACACGGAAGACGCCGGAGAGAATCCGCCGAGCGGCGTGATCGTCGACTACTACTTCGCGGCTGCGCCGCGCGACTCCGTGGCGCTCACGTTCATGGACAGCACGGGATCGGTGCTGCGCACCTTCTCCAGTGCGACGGCAAGCGCCGACACGAGTGCGAACGTCGCCGACTCCGGTGCCGACAGCGCGCGCTCCACATCGGCATCGTCGCACCGGACCGCACGCCAGTCTCGCGACACGCTCCCCGCCTCCGCGACACCGATCCTCGTCGAGCGCACCACGGACAGCGTGTCGTACGAGCCGAGCGATTCGGTAGTCACCACGCGCGCCGGGATGAACCGCTTCGTCTGGAATCTGCGCACGGTGAGCGCGCGCGAAGTGCCGGACGTCGTCGACGATGAGGGCACGACCGACGGGCCGATGATTCCGCCCGGCCGTTACACCGTGAAGCTCGCGGTCGGGACTCGCACCATCACGCGGCCGTTCACCGTGACGGAAGACCCGCGGATCATGGTCTCGGCGCACGACCTCGTGGCGCAGTACGCGCTCGCTACACGCGTCCGCGATACGATCACCGCGCTCTCCAAGGCCATCGCGCGCATCGGCGAGATCGACACGCAGCTCCATGCATGGACCGACCGCACGAAGGATGCGTCCTACGCCAAGCGCGTCTCGGCGAGCATTCCCCCGCTCACGGCCACGCTCGATTCGATCCGCGGCCAGCTCGCGCAGATGCACGCACACGCCGATGAATCCACGCTCAACTTCCCGATCCAGCTCTACAACAAGCTGCTCTCGCTGAATCAGATGGTGCAGAGTGCCGACGCCGCACCCACGCAGGCCGAGCAGGAGGTGTTCCGGGAGCTGTCATCACAGCTGAACGCGCAACTCACGCGGCTCGGCGCGCTCGAGTCGGGCGAGCTCGCGGCGTTCAATCGGATGATGAAGGAGCTGAATGTGCCGGCGGTGGTGACTCCTGCACCCGCAGCTCGATCCGCACCCGCGTCCCTCGTCCCTCCTCGCTCTCGATCGCGATCGAGCCACCCCACCCCTCGACGAGGCGACGGCTGATCGGGAGTCCCAGTCCGCTCCCGCGTGTGCGCGTCGAGAAGTGCGGCTCAAAGATGCGCGGGAGCACCTGGGCGGGGATCCCGGATCCATCATCGCTCACGTCGATGACGACGCGATCGCCGTGCGGTGCGACGTGCACGTCCACGCACTGCGCGTCTGCAAGGCGCGCGTTCTCGAGCACGTTGAGCAGCACTTCACGCAGCTCGTCGTCACGCGCCATCGCGTAAGCGGCCGTCTCGGGAGCGTGCAGCGTCCATGCGACTGAGCCGGCGCCGAGTCGCTCCAGCTGCACCACATCGCGCACGGCGGCCGCGACGTCGATCGGCTCGGGACCCGGACGCTCCGCTGGTGCGACGCCGTACCGGCTGAAGCTGCGCGCGATCTCGTCCAGCCGGTCGATCTCGGCCAGGATGCGACCCACGTTCTGCTCGAGGATCTCCTCGAAGTTGCCCCGCGCATCCGCGTGCGCGCGCTTGAGGTGCTGCACGCCGAGCCGGATCGGTGTGAGCGGATTCTTGATCTCGTGCGCCACCTGGCGCGCCATCTCGCCCCACGCCAGCACGCGCTGTGCACGCGCGAGCTCGGTCACATCGTCCAGTGTCAGCACCGCGCCGCCGCCACCACTCCGCAACCGTGCGAGCCGCGCCTGCAGCTGGCGTCCGTCGAGCACGACGTCGAACTCCTCGTCCTCCGCGTCGCTCGCCAGGAACGCCTGCACGCGAGCGGCAAGATCTGCCGCGCCCAACTCGGTGAGCGGCGCGCCCGCGGGCAGCATCCGTGCGAGCAGCGCTTCCGCGCGCGGATTCGCGAGGAGCACTGATCCGTCGCGCCCCGCAGCGACCACGCCACTCGCGACGTTCCGCAGCACCGCCGCCGTACGTTGTTGTGCCCACTCGAGCGCCGCACGACTCTCGCCGAGATCTGCCACCATGCGCCGGAACGCTGCGAACACCGGCTCGAATTCGTCCGGCGACTTCCCTGCAAGCGGCGGCTCGCGCTCGCCCTCGGCGATCGCGAGCGCGGCCGTCCGCAGACGGCCGATCGGCTGCGCGAGCGATCGCGCCGCGATCCCGCTGAGCCACAGCGCCGCGATCGCGCCGATCACCGTCGCGAGCAGCACGAGCACGCCGAGGTCGTGCCGCCGCTGGTCCACCGTCTCCTCGTTGCCGTGCGCCGGCGCGGCAACCACCAGGTCCTCGCCGCCGGGCCCATCCGTTGCGCGGTAGCCGAGGAGCATCTGCATGCCACCCACGAGCTCGAGATGGCTCGTGTACACCTCGCGCGATTGCCTGACGGCCAGGTACGCCGTCGGCGGGAGCAGCTGCCCCACGGGCGCGAGCTCCGCATACAACGGCTCGCTCGCCTGCACGAGCTCGCCGCGGTGGTACAGCAGGAGCGGCGTGTCGAGACTGGCGCCCGCGGCGCTCAGCCCCTCCTCGAGATTCGCGCTCGCCGCCGCCTGCAGCGTCCCGCGCAGCAGGAGCTCGCGCGACTCGCGATCCTCCGACTGCAGTCGCTGGTACGCCCAGAATGCGAACGCGATCTCGGGAATCACGAAGAACGCGAACAGCGCCACCGTGAGCCGCGCGCGATAGCTCGCCGCCCATCGCGGCACGCGCTCGTTCCACCACCGTCCGAGCGCCCCGTCGGGCAGCGCGCTCACGAGCCAGAGCACGGCGACGAGCACGAGATCGAGCATCACCACGAGCGTCCCGCGCTGGATGAGAATCGCCGGCGATCGCAGCTCGACCTCGAGATGCGCGCGCCCCAGACCGAGCGACGTGTTGACGATGCGGTCGCCGTGCAATCCGTCCGCGGTGCGACGCCAGAACGTCTCGCTCGGACGCAGTCCGCTCGACGGACTGATCGCGCCCAGGTCGGTGAGCGACAGCCGGTATGCCGGCTCGCCGGTCTCCCGCGGCGGCAGACCGATGAGCGAGTTGAACGGATTTTCCGGGATGAGTCGAGTGCGCGGCCCCACGACCACCGAGACCACTCGGCCATCCGGATACGGCACCGCGAGCACGAGAAACGTCCCGGGGACACCGAGCACTTCGCGCATCACGCGCGTGTTCGACGCCCGCGCATCGTCCACCACGCTCGCCACGCCATGTACGGGCGCCTCGAACGGCGCGAGCAGGAGATTGGCTGCGGGCAATCCCTGCGCGCTCCAGCTCGTCATGCGCACGGGATAGCCCGTCCCCTCGAGATCCGATTGCACGTACGCGCGCAGCAGGTCTCCTTCAGTCGCGGGGGGAGCAGTGCGCGTGAGCGAATCGGCAAAGAGGGAGAGTACCTGTGCGATGTCCGGCGGCGGCGTGCCGAGCCCCGCCACGTCACGGTTGGCGAGCGCGATCCGACCGCGCACGCCGGCGTTCCAGGTGAGCGTGGTCGCCCCCAGTGCGGCGACGGCGGCTGCGGTGAAGACGAGCTGCCGATGCGGGCGCGTGAGCGCGAGCGCACCGATGGCCGCGACCCAGATGAGCTGGTACCACGCTGGCCACTGCGCGGGCGCGTGCAGTACGACCGGTCCGATGAGCGCGGCGATCGCGGCCAACACGGGGGCGATCGCCGGCGGCAATCCCCGTCGCGCGCCGAGCGCCGAGCTCCCGGCGACAGCGGCCGCCAGGAGCAGCGAGGCCGCGGACAGGAAGAGCGCCACCTCCCATGCGAGCCACAGCGTGTTGCTCACACCACCTGGCGGTGGCGAGATGCCGCGCGACAGTGCGCGCAACAACGACGGCCCGCCGGCGATGATCACGATCGCAACGCCGAGCGCGAGGCTGCGTGGCGCGAGACGCGCACGATCGCGAAGGAGCAGGAGCATGCCGAGCAGTACCACCGCACCGGCGAGCATGAGCGCGCCGGCATTTGCCGTGAATGCGCCACCCAGCGAGGCGAAGTAGACCGTCGGGTCGAACAGCACCGTCGCGTCGGAGAATGCATTCAGCGGGAGCACGGCGACCACCACGAGCACCACCGCCAGCGGCGCGAGCCGCCATGCAGTGCCAGGCTCCCGCCGCCATGCCGCGATGACGAACAGCAGCAACGACAGCGCGATCGCGACCGTCCCGTGATAGCGGACGCGCGATCGCACCACGAGCGCCGTCTCGGCGGCGCTGAGCGCGACCGGCTGTGCGCGCAGCAGGGTGTCGCCGCCCACGGCGAAGACGAACGTCGCCGCAGTGTCTTCCGCGGCGTCCGACGCATCACGTTCGGTGGTGAAGCGGAAATCGCGGAGGCCGACCTGATCCGCGATCGTGTTCGCGATCCCCGGCACGAGGCGCACGGCAGGCGGCGCCGCGTGCACCACCGCGCTGGCGACCGCACGCTCACGCCCCCTCGTCGCTGTCGCGTGCAGCGTCACGTAGAACGGCGTGCGTTGGACACTGAGCGGTCGGGTGACGGAGCCCGCCGGCACCGCGATGCGCCCTGCCCAGGCCTCTGGGACTCCCGCACGATAGAGCACGAGTCCGCTGCCGGCGTCTCGCGGCGCGACGCGCGCAACGTAGGCGAACGCATCGCGCGCGCTGTCGGGCGCATCGAGCGCGCGCGTCGCCGCCGTGCGCAGCGACTGGATGGTATGCGCGAGCTCCGCACCGAGGATCGCCGAACCGTCTCGCACGAGCTGCACGCGGTATGCGGTCCAATCCGTGTCGATCGTGTCGAGCGTGCGCTGCGCCACACCGGCCATCACGCAGAACACAGCAGCAGCGACCGCGCTCGGCACCGCCCAGACCCGAGCGCGCGGTGGCAGGAACAGTGCGAGCACACCCGACGCTACAGTGGCGGCAGCGGCGATGAGAAGGTAGTGTACTTCCGAGCCGCGCAACCACCGCGCGCCGGCCATGACGGCGATCGCAGCCGCGAGCATCCAGCCCGGACCGCTGAGTGCCGCGCGCCATGCCGGCGATCGCGTGCCCTGCACTTCACCGAGATGCGGAATGACCGCTCCCCTCCATCCCGCAGCGTGCGCGCCGCGGATGCTGAAAGACATGACGCCCGGACAGGTGGCGGAGTACATCGCGCGCGACCCGCGGCTCATCATCCCGGTGGGAACCTGCGAGCAGCACGGACCGCATCTCCCGCTGGGCACGGCCACCATCATCGCCGAATCGCTTGCCGATGATCTTTCCGCGAGTCATGATGTGCTCCGGGCACCGACCGTCGAGTACGGCGTGAACGTCCGCACCGAGCGCGACTTCCCGGGCAACGCGTCGATGCGCAAGAAGACGCTGCACCGGATGCTCAACGATTTGCTCGCCTCGTGGGAAAGCTCGGGCTTCCGGGAATTTATCCTCCTGACCGCGCACGACCACGAGCCGCACGAGGAGGCGCTCGCCACGGTGCTCACGAAGATCGCGCGCGTGCGCGTGGTCGACATCTTCGCCGTCGATGTCTCCGATCTGCTCGAGGGACAGTCGGGCCACATGCACGGTGGTGAAGTCGACACCTCGATCATGCTGTATCTCGCACCGCAGGATGTCCACATGGAGCTCGCGCAGGACTGGATGATGTCTCGCGAGGACGTACGCCGTTACCGTCGCGGTCGGTTACGCGTCCCCAAGGGGAGTGCCGGCTCGATCGGACGCCCCACACTTGCCTCCGCCGCCAAGGGGCAGGCGATCTACGACCGCATCTGCCAGCGCGTGAGCGACCGCGTCTTCCGCAGTCCCAGTCCCGACGAGTGAACCCTCCTCCCTGGAACGGGTATCAGACCGCTATGCGCTACGCCGCCATCGTGTCCGCCATCGTCCTCACTGCGCCCGTGGGGATCCGGGCGCAGGTGACGACCGTAGATGAAGGAAGCTTCACGATCTACCGCGGCGCCGCGAGCATCGGGCGCGAGACCTTCTCGATCCGCCGCAACGTGAATCCGGGCGGCGATGTGTTCGTCGCCAGCGCCGCGGTGCAGCTCGAGGACGAACACATCGCTCCCGCCCTGCGCACGGATGCGTCCGGCGCACCGCTCGCCTATCAGGTGGAAGTCCGCACGGGATCGCAGGTGCAGGAGCGCCTCAGCGGCCAGGTGGGGCGCGGGCGCTTCAGCGCGCGCGTGAAGACGCCGCGCGGCGAGTCGGCCAAGGAGTACATCGTTTCGGATGGCGCGCTCGTGCTCGACGATGATGTCTTCCACCAGTACTACTTCCTGGCGCTCGGCGATCGTACCGGGACGGTGCCGGTCATCATCCCACGCCGCAACGTGCAGCTCGCCATGCAGGTGGAGCCGCTGGGGACCGCACCCGTGTCGATCGGGGGCGACCCGATCACCGCACGCCGCTTCAAGCTCACCGAGCCGAGCGGTGCGGTGCGGCAGCTGTGGGTCGATGACAAGGGACGCGTGCTCAAGGTGCAGCTCACGGCGCAGGGGATCACGGCCGTGCGCGACGAGCCGCCCGGATGAACTCCGCGAGTGCTCTCTCGGTCACATCGATCGATGTGCAATGCCTCGCTTGATGCGGGGCATTTTTGATTCTGCGCGCACCCTATTAGTGTGCTATCATGGTTAGGATCGGGGGCGGTCACGCTCACCTGTGATCCGTGAAACTGCGCGTTGCGCTCCCCCGTACGTTCCGCCGACCCCACGAGAGGACTCCACCTGATGCGACCCCTGCTTCTTGCCGCGGCCACGTTGTGCGTCATCGGGTCACCGATGCTCGCGCCCCCGGCCCGCGCGCAGTCGACCGACACCACACAGTCCGCACCCCAGGGCCCCGTCCTGACGCTTGATCAAGCCATCACGCTGGCACTGAAGAACAATCCGACGCATCTGCAGACGGTCAACAACCGCTCGACCGCGAACGCGGCCGTCCGCACTGCGTACGGCCAGCTCCTGCCGAGCCTGAGTGCATCGATCGGCGGCGGGTATCGGAAATCGGGCGCGCAGCCGTTCCAGGGCCTCAACCTCGGCGCAACAGCCGACGTCGTGTCATCGAACTACAGCTTGAACGTCGGGTACAGGCTGGGCGTCGCCCAGTTCCTGCAACCGAGCCTCGCATCCGCCAACGCGAACGCGGCGCAGGCTGATATCAATGGCTCGGCGGCGAACGTGCGGATGCTGGTGACGCAGCAATACCTGACCGCGCTCGAGTCGCAGGCCAAGGCGGCGTTGCAGGACACGCTCGTCACGCAGGCCCAGGGGCAGCTCGAGCTGGCGAAGGCCAGACTTGCCGTCGGCTCGGGAACGCAGCTCGATGTCAGCAAGGCGGAAGTCACGCTCGGCCAGGCGCAGGTGGCGGCACTGCAGGCGCATGATCAGGTGGAGATCGACAAGCTGACCCTATTCCAGCAGATGGGTGTGCCGCAACCAGCCGACGTGCAGCTCGTCTCGACGTTCACCGTCGAGCCGGTTCCGATCACCCTCGATTCTGCACTCGATCTCGCACACAGTCGGAACCCAGCACTGCAAGCGCTTCGCGCACGCGACAAAGCAGCGGGTGTCAATGTCAAGGTGGCGAAGTCCCAATATCTCCCAACCTTGTCCTTCAACACCGGGTGGGGCGGATATACGCAGTCGTTCACGAGCAACGATTACGCCGTTGCAACGGCCCGGCAGAGCAAGCTGCAGCAGCGCGAGGGCTGCTTCAGCCAGGATTCTCTGCGCGTGGGCGCCGGGCTGCCGAGCATCTCGTCGATCTGCTCGGGCATTGACTTCGGTCCGGCCGATGCTGCCGCGGCGCGGCGCGCGAATGACGTGTTCCCCTTCGGCTTCACGAGCTCGCCCTGGTCGTTCAACGTGAGCATTTCGCTCCCGATCTTCGATGGGTTCCAGCGCGAGCAGAATCTCCAGCAGGCCCAGGCGAACCGGAACGACGCCCGCTATCAGGTGCGTGCCCAGGAGCTGCAACTCACGCAGGCCGTCACCAGCGCCTATCTCACGCTCGAGACGGAACAGAAGACCATCGCGATGCAACAACACAACGCCGAGACGGCCAGGCAGGGACTCGAGCTCGCACAGGAGAAGTATCGCGTCGGCGCCGCGACGTTCCTGGACTTGAACGACGCGACGGTCACGTATGCGCAGGCCGAGAACGCCTACATCACCGCGATCTACGATTACCACAAGGCCTTCGCCACCCTCGAGAGCGCGGTCGGCCGCCCGCTCCGCTAACCAGGAAACATCATGAGTCAACGCACCAAGTGGTCGATCGGTATCGTCTTCCTGCTCATCATCGCCGGCGTGTTCGTGCTCGGCGCCGCGAAGCGCAGCGGGAAGGCGACCGACGTCCGCATCGAGACCGTCCAGCGACGCGACCTGGTGGCCTCGGTCACCGCCAGCGGGCAGGTGGAGCCGCGTACCAAGGTCGACGTTGCCTCGGACATCAGTGGCCGCATCATCCGCCTCGCCGTGAAGGAAGGCCAGATGGTGAAGAAGGGGCAGTTCCTGCTCCAGATCGATCCGTCCACCTACCAGGCGGGCGTCGAGCGCGCGGTGGCCACGCTGGCCTCATCCAAGGCGCAGCTCGCGCAGGCGAAGGCGAATCTCGACCAGGCGAAGAGCAACTACGAACGCTCTGCCGAGATCAAGAAGTCGAACGCGGCGCTCGTCTCCGCCGAGCAGATGGAGCAATTGCGCACGGCGGTCGATGTCAACCAGGCGCTGTACGACGCGGCCGTGCACAACGTGGATCAATCGCAGGCCGCGCTTCGCGACGCGCAGTCGCAGCTCGACAAGACGACGATCGTCGCCCCGATGAGCGGCCAGATCACGCGACTCGTCGTGGAACAGGGTGAGACCGCGGTGCCGGGGACGTTCAACAAGGACGCGGCCACGCTCCTCACGATCAGCGACATGAGCGTGCTCGAGACGCAGGTCAAGGTGGACGAGACGGACGTCGCGCGCCTCGCCGTCGGCGATTCGGCGTCGATCGAGATGGATGCCTTCCCCGACACGACCTTCGTCGGCAAGGTCGTGGAGATCTCGAACAGCTCCGTGCAGAACCCCACTGCGGCCGCGACCGGTGGCGACCAGGCGATCGATTACGCCGTGAAGGTGCAGCTCCTCAACCCGCCGCCGGAGACGCGCCCCGACTTTTCGGCCACGGCGAAGATCGTCACCGATGTCCGGAAGCACGTCCTGTCAATCCCGATCATCGCGCTCACGGTTCGGGAACAGCAGGCGGCGCCCAACGCCGACTCGGCGCAAATCGTACTTGGGAAGAAGCCAGCCAAGCAGGTCGGGCAGGCCGAGCAGGAGGGGGTGTTCGTCGTGGGGAAGGACAACCA
>DASSNR010000118.1:0-14195 GCA_035687925.1 Gemmatimonadaceae bacterium
CTTCGATGCTCGTGTGAACGTGCTGGGCTCGGTGAATCTGCTCGAGGCGGTGCGCGCGAGCGGGCGGGCGACGCGATTCATCTTCTCGTCGACCGGTGGGGCGGTGTACGGTGATCTCATCGAGCCGCCCACAGCGGAAGAGGCCCCGAAGGATCCGCAGTCACCATACGGAACGGCGAAGCTGAGTGTCGAGTACTACATGGGCTATTTCGCGCGCGTGCACGGACTGGACACCGTCGCGTTGCGCTACGCGAACGTGTACGGTCCGCGGCAGGATCCGCACGGCGAAGCCGGGGTTGTTTCCATCTTCTGTAATCGATTGCTCGACGGCGAGCCGCTCACCGTCTACGGCGACGGCAAGCAGACGCGGGATTACGTGTACGTCGGTGATGTCGCACGCGCGAATGTGCTCGCGGCGAGCGCATCGCTTCCGCACGTCGGCGGCGTGGACAGCCGTGCGTTCAACGTCGGCACGTCGATCGAGACGAACGTACTCGAGCTTGCCGAGCAGTTGCGGCAGGTAGCGGGACTGAAGGCGTCGATCACGCATGCGCCGGCGCGTCCCGGCGAGCAGCGCCGCTCGGCGGTGCGCACGACGAAGTCCGAGCGCGTGCTCGGGTGGCAGCCGCAGATGTCGCTCACGGAAGGGCTGGCCGCCACATATCAGTGGTTTGCGACACGAAGAAACGAGGTACAGGCTTGATGGTCAGTGGGTGGTATCAGATCGGGGGCGCGATGACGGCTGCCCCGCTGGACATGATCCGGCACTCGTCGATGATGACGCAGGTGGTGCTCGGCGTGCTCGTGGTGCTCTCGTTCATCAGCTGGATCGTGATCTTCACGAAGTGGATCGAGTTCCGGCGAGTCGCGGCGGCCGGCCAGCGGTTCATCCGCGAGTTCGAGCGCACACCGGGTCTGGATGCGGCGAGTGCGTTGGCGCGGCGCAGCCCCGCGAGCCCGTTCACGCGTGTCTTCACGCGCGCGATCAACTTCTTCGCTGAGATGCGGCCAGGTGCGCTCCGCGATCAGACGTCGACGCCACTCCGGGACTCGCAGGTGGAAGCACTGCACCTCGTCCTCGATTCGGAGACGTCGGATGCACGCGATCGCCTCGCGCACTTCATCCCGTGGCTCGCGATGATCGGTTCGGTGAGTCCCCTCATCGGACTGCTCGGCACGGTGCTCGGTGTGATCGATGCGTTCATGGGAATCGCGCTCAAGGGGTCCGGAAACCTGAGTGCGGTGGCGCCGGGCGTGGCCGAGGCGCTCGTGGCAACGGCCGCCGCGCTGGCGGTCGCTATCCCCGCGGTGTTCGGCTACAACATCTTCGCGAACCGTCTCAATCGGCTCGAGGGCGAGCTCGAGAGCTTCGGCACGCGGATCATCGCGATGATGGTTCGCGAGGGGCGCATCTAGATGGCTCGTCGTCGCCGCCGCCACGGGCTCGAGCTCGACGCGGACATCAACGTCGTCAACTTGATCGACGTGATGATGCTGCTCATGGTCATCTTCATGATCACCGCGCCGATGATGCAGGGCGGTGTGGATATCGCGTTGCCGAAAGCCGAGGCGCGTCCGCTCCAGGCGAACAGCGGGCTCGTGGTCACGGTGGACCGAACCGGGGCGATTTTCGTGGACGACAACAAGCTGTCGTACGACGAATTCCGCGCAGGCTTCAAGGCGCTGGCAACGCGGCGCGGCACGCAGGGCGGAATCTATCTGCGCGCCGATCAGGGCGTGCCGTACGGTGATGTGGTGCGCGTCCTCGCGGTGATGCGCGGCGCAGGCGTCGGCGACGTTGGGCTGGTGGCCGAACCGGAGAACATTGCGCGGTGAGCACCGGTCGCGCGACGCAGGGCGCGCGCCTCGGAGCACCGGTCGTTCTCTCCGCGGCGCTGCACATTGCACTGTTGGCGGGGCTCATCGTGCTACACGCACCGACCCCACCGCCGCAGCCGCCGATCTACCGCGTGAACATCGTGGCGGCGCCACCCGGGCCGCGTGAAGCCGGCATCGTGACACCCAAGCCGGAACCTCCTCCCGTCAAGCCGGCCCCCGTTCCTGTCCGCGCTGAGTCCAACCCGAAAGCGATGCCGCTCCCGGTGAAGAAACCGCCGGTGCGGAAGAAGACCGCACCCGCGACTCCCGTGCCGGTGCCGGAGAAGCCACCGAAGCAAACGAAGGCCGACGAGGCACCGCAGGCGGGCGGTGGTCCCACTGGAGGACGTGGCACCGACGTCGCGACGGTGCGGACCGAGGGGATCGAGTTCCCGTATCAAGGGTATCTGGACAACATCGTCCGGCAGATCGCGGTGCGTTTCGAGGCGCCCCGGAACTCGACCGTGCGCGCGGTAGTGCGGTTCCTCATCCATCGGGATGGATCCGTGTCCGACATCTCCTTCGTCACACGTTCCGGCCTCTACGAGTTCGACCTCGATGCGGAGGGTGCGGTCGAGCAGGCGGGCAACGTGCGCGCGTTCGGGCCGCTGCCGTCGGGATTCGCCGACGATGTGCTCCCCGTCATATTCAGCTTCGACCCCAGAGTGCTTCATTGATTCGACAGACGATTCGCATCGCCACGCTCTCGTGTGTGCTCGCCGTCGCCGCGTGGCCCGCCTATGCGCAGGACTCGACGCAGAAGGGCGTGCACATCGGTCTCACGTACCAGCCAGGAACGAAGCCCGGCGTTGTCGTGCTCCCCGTGGGCGGGGCGTGGGGTGACAGCGTGCAAGCGATCATCGCGCGCGATCTCGACTTCAGCGATCGCATCGAGATCATCGGTCAGCCCGGTACGAGCGCCGCGCTCGCGGTGCAACAGGCCTCTGACTCGGGACGGAATGTCGGCTCCGGATTGTGGAAGACGCTGGGTGCGGCGGCGGTGGTGCAGGCGAACATGACGCCGACCGGCGTGCACTTCGTGTTGCAGGACGTCGCCGCTGGTCGTCAGGCACAAGCAGCAGATGCCGCGCTGCCGACGCCACAGGGCAGCGCTGCGTGGCGTCTCGCGGTGCATCAGGTCTCCGATGAGATCGAGCGCTGGATCACGGGGACGCGCGGCATCGCCGCGACGCGCGTCCTGTACGTGAACGACAGTCGTATATACCTTATAGACAGCGATGGCGCGGATGTCCGCGCGATCACCAGCGGCGCGACCGCGCTCTCGCCCGCGTGGGATTCGGACGGCCGCCACATCGCCTACAGTCAGTTCGATGAGCAGGGCACGCGGGTGATGGTCGGCGATCTCGTGACGGGGCAGGCACGCACGCTCGCGACGGGTGGGCTGAACATCACCCCGACGTTCTCGCCGGATGGAAAGTCCATCGTGTATGCGCACGGGAAGGAGAACGGGACGGATCTCATGCTGGCCGATCCGTTCAGCAACCGTCCGGCGACGCAGATCACGGTGGGGCGCGGGACGGACAACGTCTCGCCGTCGTTCAGTCCGGATGGGCGTCGCATCGCATTCACCTCAGGACGCGCCGGCCACCCGGAGGTGTACGTGGTGGATGCCGACGGCTCCAACGCCGAGCTGCTCACCCCGTTCAACTTCGGCGATCAGAATTATCGTTCCAACCCGGATTGGTCGCCCGACGGACGACAGGTCGCATTCCAGTCGCGCATCAACGGAGAGTTCCAGATCATGACCATCACTCTTCGCGATCGGAGCGTGAAACAGCTCACGAGCGAAGGGCGAAACGAAGATCCCTCCTGGGCGCCGGATGGCCGGCACCTGGTATTTACGTCGACGCGGACGGGAGCGAAGGAGCTCTTCGTGCTCGACGTCGAGTCGGGGCGTGTGAGGCAGCTCACGCACTCCGGCGGTTCCCGGCTCGCCGCGTGGTCCCCAATGCTGGGGCGCGCGCCGTAGCCATATCCCTCACTGCCCCCATTGTTTGGAGATTGCTCATGAACCGGAAGACCCGCGTTGCCCCGGCCCTGCTCGTGGCGATCGCCGCGTCCGCGGCCGCGGCCTGCCACAAGCCTGCGCCGCCGCCTGCGCCGGTGCAGGCTGTCAACCAGGATAGCATCGACGCCGCCAATCGTGCCCGTGAGGACTCGATGCGCGCCGAGCAGGCTCGGCGCGATTCGATCGCCCGCGCCGAGGCCGACGCTGCACGCATGAAGGCCGAGCGCGAAGCCGCCATCAACGAGATGAAGGCGACGCTCGCGCAGCCCGTGTACTTCGCCTTCGACAGCGATGCGCTGAGCGATTCCTCCCAGGCCACGCTCGACAAGAAGCTCGCGATCATGAACGGCAACCCGTCGCTGCGTATCCGCGTCGAGGGGAACACCGACGCGCGTGGCTCCGACGAGTACAACATGGCGCTCGGTCAGCGTCGTGCCGCCTCGGCGAAGCGCTATCTCACGCAGCACGGCATCGATGACAGCCGCATCGACATCATCAGCTACGGTGAAGAGCGGCCGGTCGCATCCGGGAACGACGAAGCGTCGTACGCGCAGAACCGTCGCGACAACTTCGTCATCACGGCGGGCGCGGATCAGTTGCAGCCCGTCGCCACGCAATGAGCCGCGTCATCTCGATGCTCGCTCCGGTCGCCCTCCTGGCGACCGGGGCGTGCTTCGCCACCCATCAGGACGTGCAGCTCCTGCAGAGCGACATGCTGGAGATGCGCGCCGAGGCCGCGCACGCCGATTCGGTGCGCAGCCGAGAGCTCGCTGCCGTCATCGCGTCGCTCGGTACGGTACGGGATTCGCTGAAAGTCGTGAGCACGCGCCTGGCCAAGTTCCAGGGCGACGTGCGCGGTGATCTGTACGCGATGGGACAGCAGCTCATTCAGGTGCAGGAGCTGACGGGCCAGAGTCAGCAGCGGCTGCAGGAGCTTCGCGCATCGCTCGAGGAGCGCGATCGGGCGATGGGAGTGCAGCAGCAACAGCAACAGCAGGCGGCACCTGGCGACACCAGCTCCACGGCGGCGTCGTCCATCCCTGGACCGAATCAGCTCTTCCAGCTCTCGCTCGACCAGCTGCGTCGTGGTAGCGCCGGTGCGGCGCGGTCGGGCTTCCAGACGCTGATCCAGCACTATCCCACCTCGGACGTCGCCCCCGATGCGCAGTTCTACATCGGTGAGTCGTACAGCGCCGAGGGGAACACGGCGGCGGCGGACAGCGCGTACGCGGCGGTGGTGGCAAAGTATCCGGAGTCTCCGCGTGCGCCAACGGCGTTGTACAAGCGCGCGGTGATCATGCAAGCGGCAGGCAATCTGACGGGAGCCCGCGCGGCGCTCAATCAGATCATCAAGAAGTATCCGCGCTCCGACGAGGCGTCGCTGGCACGGGACCGCCTCAAGACCCTCAAGTAAGCGGAGCGCACGGCCGGGAGTTGCACATGGCGAAGCAGCACAGCGACGAGATGCCCTTCCTCGATCACCTCGAGGAACTGCGATGGCGCATCCTCTGGTCGCTTCTCGCACTGGTGATCGCAGTCGGCGTGGGCTTCGCCATCATGCTCAAGGTCGACATCGTGCACCTCCTCGAGCGCCCGATCGCGGCCTACCTGCCGCAGGGGAAGCTCTACTTCACGCATCCCGCCGATCCGTTCAACATCGTGCTGGGAGCGTCCGTCGCGCTCGGCATCGTGATGGCGTTGCCGGTGATCCTCTACCAGATGTGGGCGTTCGTCTCACCGGCGCTCTACCGGCACGAGAAGCGGGTCGTCATCCCCATCCTGTTCTTCGCGACCTTCCTGTTTCTCGCGGGTGTGTCGCTGGCGTTCTTCGTGGTGCTCCCGCTCGCCGTCGAATGGCTCATGGGGTTCCAGACGGGCGGGCTCACGCCGATGATCACCGCGCTCGACTACTTCGACTTCGCGATCAGTATGGCGATCGCCTTCGGCCTCGCCTTCGAGCTGCCGATCGCGATCCTCGGGCTCGCGGCGCTCGGCCTCGTGACGCCGCAGTTCCTCAACAAGTATCGCCGGCACGCGATCGTCATCTGCGTGATCGTCGGCGCGTTCCTCACGCCTGGCGATCTCATCTGGACGACGATCGCGATGTCGGTGCCGCTGTACCTGCTGTACGAGATCAGCGTCGGGCTCACGTACGTGGTCTACCGCAGGCGGCAGCGTCGAGCAGCACGCCAACTGGCGACGGCGCGGGGTGAGGCGACGGCGTGAGAGCCGCGTGCCTCGCGGTGCTCGGACTTCTCATCGCTCCACCGCTCGCGCACGCGCAGCAGGGGACGCGTCGGCCGACGCTGCAGCAGCCGCGCGGGGCGTCACGGACGCCCGCGCGCGACACGAACCCACCCGGCATCCGCGATACGCTCGCGCGCGGTACGGCGGGCGACTCGCTGCATCGCGATTCGGCACACGTCTCGCGCGAGCTGGTGAAGTGGGCCGAGCCCGACTCGGTGATGGACCAGCTACTCGGCGCGCAGGGATACACCATCACCCGATATCAGGGAAACACCGTAGTCTTCAATTCCACAGGGCGGGAGCTGGAGGTGAAGGGGAGCGCGGCCATCAAGCGCGACCAGACGATCCTCGTGGCCGATTCGATCCGGTACAGCGATTCGACAAAGAAGATGATCGCGCGGAGTGCTCCGGGCGATACGATCGTATTGCGCGACCCCTCGCAGGGCACGGGGGACATCTTCTCGCCCAGCGGCGAATTGACGTACGACATTGCGACGAAACACGGCACGGGGCGGACTCTCAGCCCGTCGACGGGGCAGGGCGGCCAGACCTGGTACGTGAGCGGTGATCGCGTGGGCTTCCGCGCAGATAGCAGCACGAATGGACATCCGATCTCGTACGCCAAGGGCGGGTCGATCACCACGGACAGCACGCCCGAGCCCGACTACCATTTCCAGGTGGGCGAGGTCAAGGTCATCTCCAAGAAGCTCATGGTCGCGCGCCCTGCGGTGCTCTACCTGCAGGACATCCCCGTGCTCTGGTTCCCGTTCATCTTCCAGGACATGCGCTCGGGACGGCGCAGCGGCATCCTCCCGCCGAGACTTGGCCTCACGGATGTGATCCGCACGAGCTCCGGCTACCGCCGTACGGTCGAGAACGTCGGCTACTACTTCGCGCTCAACGACTACACCGATCTCGAGACGTGGCTCGACTGGCGCAGCGCGAACGGCGGCGACCAGAGCAACCCGTTCGGCCTGTCCGATCCCGGGTGGACCCGTTACAACGCGATCTTTCAGTATCGGTGGCTGAACCGATTTCTGAACGGCAGCATCCAGACGTCGTACAGCACGCAGAGCGACGGGAGCACCGATTTCACGCTCGGTTGGCAGCACAGCCAACAGTTCTCGCAGAACAGCCGCCTGAGCGCGAACATCAACTACGAGACGAACACCTTCGTCCACCAGCAGCAGGCGTTCAACGTGGCGTCGGCGCTCGCGGCCATCTCCTCGCAGGTCAATTTTCAGCAGCAGCTCGGCCCTGCGTCGCTCAGTATCGGCGGCACGCGCAAGCAGTATTCCGGTCGGAGCGAGGTGGATCAGACCTTCCCGAACCTCACCATCACGTCGAAGCCGGTGAACCTCGCATCCTGGCTCGTGTGGTCGCCCAACTTCTCGCTGACGAACACGCAGCAACTCAACCTGGATCAGATCGGGTCGCAGTTCGGATTTCGCTACTTCCAGAACAACGGCGCGCTGGATAGCACGAAGGTCCAGCAGAACACGCGCAACACCACGCTCAGCTTCGACACGCCGCTCCGCATCGGGAACTTCGTCTGGCGGAATTCCTTCCGCGCATCCGATGCGGAGATCGACTTCCCGACGGTGCGCACCATCGTGGGCGTGCGCGACACGTCACAGCACGTCAGTCGCGTCTTCGCGCGGTCGTATCTCACGACGGTCGACTGGGACACGGGAATCAACCTGCCGAGCTTCTCGCAGGGCAAGTGGAACATCTCGCCATCGGTGCAGATCGTGAACGTGGACCCGAGTGGCTACTGGGTGCGCAGCGAGCGCACTGGCGGCGCCTTCGTGCACCAGTCGAAGCGCATGCAGTACTCGCTGTCGATTTCACCCACGTTCTACGGACTGTTCCCCGGCTTCGGACCGTTCTCGCGGATCCGGCACTCCATCTCGCCGGGGATCAGCTACAGCTTCGCACCGGCGGGGAACGTGAGCGACGAATACCTGGCCGCGCTCGGCAAGACACGCGTCG
Organism: Gemmatimonadaceae bacterium; assembly: GCA_035687925.1. GTDB lineage: Bacteria > Gemmatimonadota > Gemmatimonadetes > Gemmatimonadales > Gemmatimonadaceae > DASSNR01. Next base: position 8,147 of record DASSNR010000118.1, read on the forward strand.
GGTACCTCGGTGCACTGCAGCGGAGCCAGGTGCAGCTCACGCTGCGGCAGGTGTTCGAGGCGAAGATCAAGGGGAAGAGCGACACGACGCCGAACGGCGGGCAGAAGATCAAGCTCCTGCAGATCGATTTCTCCCCGATCGGGTGGGACTTCGAGCGTGCGAAGGCCACGCACGGCACAGGATTGTCGACGACGAACTTCACGTATCGGCTGAGCTCGGACCTCCTCCCCGGATTCGATCTGAGCGTCGGCTACTCGCTCTTCCAGGGTGACCCGCTCAGCGACACGGCGCAGTTCAAGCCGTTTCGCGAGAGCATCTCGGCGTCGTTCTCGCTCGGTCGCAGCAACAATCCATTCGCGACGCTGCAGCGCCTCTTCGGCGGTGCGGCGCCAACGGACTCGGTGACGGCTCCGCTGCAGACGCCCGTCCCCGGCACGAACGGGCGCTTCGGTCAGACGCCCACGATGCTCGGTACCACACCGATGCAGAATGCGGCGAACGGCGGCTGGCAGGCGACGTTCAACTTCTCATCCAGCCGGCAGCGCCCGATAATCGGGGGCACCAATGTGCTGGACTCGGATCCGGAGACATTCTGTCACAGTCGCTTCGCTGATCCGATCCTCTACCAGAGTTGCTTACTCCAACAGCAGTCGATTCAGGATACTGGACTCCCGCCGACGACCGCGGGCGGCCCCATCGTGCGCTTCCCCTCGCGCTCGACGCTGCGCTCGAACGTGATGTTCAACCTCACACCGCGCTGGGCGCTCCAGTGGGGCACCGGATACGACTTCGAGGCGCACCGCTTCTCCGACCACTTCGTGACGCTGCAGCGCGAATTCCGCGACTGGCTCGCGAACTTCTCGTTCTCATCCGCGCCGAACGGGAACTTCGCCTTCAGCTTCTACATCGCCCTCAAGGCGGCGCCCGATCTCAAGTTCAACTACGATCGGCGGAGCTATCGACCATAGTCGTCGGTCGTCAGCTCTCAGTCGTCGGCCAGCAGTCGCCAGTCACATCGAAACGTCCCGAGGTTGTGTCAGACGACTGACGACCGACGACTGACGACCGTCGTCAGACCCCTTGCACCTCGCCGTCGTCCATGGGACATTCGTCAGTATGTCCCAACAGATCGTGCTCGACGGCGCGTCGCTGACCATCGAGGCCGTGCATCGTGTGGCGGTCGAGCGAGCGCCGGTCACGCTTGCGCCGGCCGCGCGGGAGCGCGTCCAACACGCGCGCGCCATCGTCGATGACATCGTGAGCCGCAACGCCGTCGTATACGGCGTCACGACCGGCTTCGGCAAGCTGTCCGATGTGGCGATCCCGCCCTCGCGTCTGGCCGAGTTGCAGGTGAATCTCGTGCGCAGTCACACGGCGGGTGTCGGCCCGTTGCTCCCGGAGCGAGAGGTGCGCGCGATGATGCTCCTGCGCGCGAACGTGATCGCGAAAGGGTACTCCGGTGCACGCGCCGAGCTCGTCGATCTGTTGTGCGGCATGCTCAATTGCGGGCTCTATCCGCCGATTCCGGAACAGGGGAGCGTCGGAGCAAGCGGTGACCTCGCGCCACTCGCCCGCCTCGCGCTCGCGCTCATCGGAGAAGGGGCGCTCGCGCGCAACGGCTCGACGGACGATGCCGCGACCATGCTGCGCGCGGCGGGGCTCGCTCCCGTGACGCTCGGGCCGAAGGAAGGGATCGCGCTCATCAACGGCACGCAGGTGCACACGGGGATCGGCGCCCTGCTGCTCGTCGATGCGAACCGGCTGTGGCGCGCCGCGAACATCGCAGGCGCGATGACGCTCGAGGGACTCCTCGGCACGCCGGTGGCATTCGACGCCCGCATCCAGGATGCGCGCGGCCAGGTGGGGCAAGCGGAAGCCGCCGCGATGCTCCGCGCCGTGCTCGAGGGGAGTGAGATCCGTGAATCGCACCGCTTCAACGACCCACGTGTGCAGGATGCCTACTCGCTCCGCTGCATGCCGCAGGTGCACGGTCCGGTGCTCGATGCCATTCGCTTCGCCGAATCGCTCGTCGGCCGTGAGCTGAACGCCGCCACCGACAACCCGCTCGTCTTCGCGGACGGCGACATCCTGAGCGGTGGCAACTTCCACGGACAGGTAGTCGCGCTCGCACTCGATACGCTCGCCATCGCGCTCACGAACCTCGCGACGATGTCCGAGCGACGCATCGATCGCATGCTGAACCCCGATCTCAATCAGGGATTGCCGCCCTTCCTCACGCGCGATGCCGGCGTGAACTCGGGATTCATGATGGCGCAGGTCACCGCCGCCGCACTCGCGAGCGAGTGCAAGGTGCTCGCGCACCCGGCGAGCGTCGACACGATTCCGACCGACGGCAACAAGGAAGATGTGGTGCCGATGGCGATGGGCGCCGCGTGGAAGCTGCGCCGCATCGTGCACAACGTACGGAACGTCCTCGCCATCGAGCTCATGTGCGCTGCACAGGCCATCGATGAGCGCGCGCCGCTGGCGCCGGGCGTCGGTGTCGCCGAGGCGCACCGTCGCGTGCGCGCGCTCGTCGCGCCGCTGGGGCGCGATCGCGCGCTGAGCGGCGACATCGATGCGCTCTCGCATGCGCTGGCCGATGGCGTCTTCGACATTTCGATTCCGGAGCTCGTTCCATGAGTACTATCGTCGAGAAGCACTCCCGAGAGGGCGGAGCCGCACGCGGCGCATCGGGTCCTCGCCGCGTCACCGCGCCGCGCGGGACCACGATCTCGTGCAAGGGATGGCAGCAGGAGGCCGCGCTCCGCATGCTCATGAACAACCTCGACCCCGAGGTGGCAGAGCGCCCCGATGACCTCGTCGTCTACGGCGGAACGGGGAAGGCCGCGCGCAACTGGGCGTGCTTCGACGCGATCGTCGCGACGCTCAAGCGACTCGAGCACGACGAGACGCTCCTCGTCCAGAGCGGGAAGCCCGTCGGCGTCTTCCGCACGCACCCCGGGGCACCTCGCGTGCTGATCGCCAATGCGAATCTTGTGGGTCGATGGGCCAACTGGGACGTGTTCCGCGAGCTCGAGCGGCAGGGACTCACGATGTACGGGCAGATGACGGCCGGCTCGTGGATCTACATCGGATCGCAGGGGATCCTGCAGGGCACGTACGAGACGTTCGGCGCCGTGGCGCGCGCACACTTCGGCGGCACTCTTTTGGGGCGCTTCGTGTTGAGCGCAGGGCTTGGCGGCATGGGTGGCGCGCAGCCGCTCGCCGCGACGATGCTCGGCGCCGCGTTCCTCGGCGTCGAGGTCGATCCCGCGCGGATCGAGAAGCGCGTCCAGACCGGCTACTGCGATCGCATAACACGCGATCTCGATGAGGCGCTTCGATGGATCGACGAGGCGCGCGCATCGCGCACGCCGCTCTCGGTGGGGCTCGTCGGGAACGCGGCCGAGGTGTTGCCGGAGCTCGTGCGCCGCGGCGTCACGCCGGACGTCGTCACCGATCAGACGAGCGCCCACGACACGTTGAACGGGTACGTGCCCGCCGGGCTCTCGCTCGACGCGGCCGCTCAGCTTCGGCGCGCAGATCCCAAGTCGTACGTGGCGCGCGCGACGCAGTCGATCGTCGAGCACGTGCGCGCGATGCTCGCGCTCCAGCAGCGCGGCGCGATCACTTTCGATTACGGCAACAACCTCCGCACGGTCGCGTTCGACGCGGGTCTCGAGCACGCCTTCGATTTTCCGGGCTTTGTCCCGGCGTACATCCGCCCGCTCTTCTGCGAGGGGAAGGGCCCGTTCCGCTGGGTCGCCCTCTCGGGTGATCCCGCCGATCTGCATCGCACGGATGAGCTCATCCTGGAGCTCTTCCCCGAGAACGAGCACCTTGCGCGCTGGATCAGACTTGCACACGAGAAAGTGCACTTCCAGGGGCTGCCGGCGCGCATCTGCTGGCTGGGTCAGGGCGAGCGCGCGAAGTTCGGCGTCGCACTCAACGATCTCGTCGCGAACGGCGAGATCTCGGCGCCGATTGTGATCGGGCGCGACCATCTGGATACCGGCAGTGTCGCGTCCCCCTTCCGCGAGACCGAGTCGATGCGCGATGGCAGCGACGCGATCGCCGACTGGCCGATCCTCAACGCCCTGCTCAACGTGGCGAGCGGTGCGAGCTGGGTGTCGTTCCATCATGGCGGCGGTGTTGGCATCGGCAACTCGCTGCACGCGGGGCAGGTGATCGTGGCCGACGGCACTCCCGAGATGCGGGAGCGCTTGCAACGCGTGCTCACGAACGATCCCGGCCTGGGGATTGCACGGCACGCCGACGCCGGCTACGAGATCGCGCAACGCACAGCGGAGGAGCAGGGTATCGATCTTCCCATGCACGCACCCCAGTGATACTGGGCCGGCATGACCTTCCGTCTTTCACTGCAGATCCGGTGACTCATGCTCTCTGAGCGCTTCAAGCCGTGGCACGTTCCATTGTTCGCCGCGAAGTACGCGTATCTGCACCTCAAGAAGTTCCCGATCCTCGTGCACTTCGAGGTGACGATGCGGTGCAACGCGCACTGTTCGTTCTGCGACTACTGGAAGACGCCGGCCGAAGCGAAGCAGCACGAGCTCAAGAGCTTTGCGGATGCGGCGCGCTACTTCAATCCGCTGATGATCACGTTCACCGGCGGCGAGCCGACGCTCCGGCGGGACCTCGAGGATCTGATCGCCGCCGTAAATGGCGCGGTGCGCCTCAAGTACCTGTCGCTGATCACGCACGGTGGGATGCTGTCGCCGGAGCGCGCGAGATCGCTCTGGAAGGCTGGACTCAACCAGTTCAGCATCTCGCTCGACTTCCTCGATGAGCGCCACGATCAGGCGCGCGGCATCCCGGGGCTCACGCAGAAGATCTTCCGCACGATCCCCAAGATGCGGGAGATGGGGATCGACAACATCCGCTTCAACACCGTGATCAAGGATGTGAACCTCGATCACCTGATGGACATCGTGCGCCGCGCGGAGGAGATGGGTGTCGGCGTCGCGTTCAGCACGTACACCGACTTCAAGAACGGGAACACCGACTACTACGTGAAGCAGGAGCAGCTACGGAAGCTGGACGAGGTGATCGCGGAGCTGCTTGCGTTCAAGCGCGCCCATCGCGGCGTGATCGTGAGCTCGGACCACTACCTGCGACAGGTGCCGAAGTACTTCCGCGGCGAGATGAAGGAGCCGTGCTTCGCCGGCGTCCGCACCATCCACATCAATCCCACAGGACACGTGCGTCGCTGCCCCGACTTCCCCAATGATTTCCATTGGACGGAGTTCAAGGCGTACAAGCCCATCGACTGCAACGCGTGCTTCTACGCGTGCCGCGGCGAGTCACAGGCGCCGCTGACGATCTCGCGGATCCGGGATGTCATGGCGTAATGACGGCCGTCGTCCTGACGCCGGTCGTCAGTCGTCGGTCGTCAGTCGTCTGACACAACCTCGGGACGTTTCGATGTGACTGGCGACTGCTGGCCGACGACTGAGAGCTGACGACTGACGACCGCCGTACCGACGACTGACACTATGCCCCTTCTCTTCATCAACGCCGCGCAGGTCGCGACGTGCGCGGGACCGGCTCGCGCGCACCGGGGCGCCGAGATGCGCGATGCCGCGATCCTCACCGGCGCGGCGCTCGCCGTGGAGGGCGACGCGATCGCTGCCGTCGGGGCGCAGGCGGAGCTCGAGCGCGCGTACCCCGACGCCGAGCGCATCGACTGTCGTGGGACGGTGATCACGCCTGGGCTCGTCGACTCGCATACCCACGCGATCTTCGGTGCGCCGCGCTATGCCGAACAGGAGCTGCGGGCCGCGGGCGTCGGCTACATGGAGATCGCCGCGCGGGGCGGGGGAATTCACTCGTCGGTGCGCGATGTACGCGCGCGAGGCGAAGACGAGCTGGCCGCGCTTGCGCGCGCGCGCCTGCTGCGCATCGCGTCGTACGGCACCACGACCGTGGAGGTGAAGTCGGGCTATGGGCTCACGGTGGACGATGAGCTCAAGATGCTCCGCGTCATCCGGCGTCTGCGTGCGGAGCTGCCGTTGCGGCTCGTTCCCAC
>DASSNR010000138.1:0-8635 GCA_035687925.1 Gemmatimonadaceae bacterium
CCGTGCGTCGTGTCATTCCGAGCGTCGTGTCATTCCGAGCGATAGCGAGGAATCTCGGGCTGGCGAACAGCAGATTCCTCGCTGCGCTCGGAATGACAGGGTACGCTCGGAATGACAGGGTACGCTCGGAATGACACACGCGTTCTTCCACCTCGGATCTTCCCCTGAACAAGACTCCCTTCGTCATCACCGAGTACGTCCGCTGGGGCGACATCGACCTCGCGGGGATCATCTGCTACGGCGCGTACATCCGCTTCTACGAGCTGGCGGAGACGGAGATCTTTCGCGCTGCCGGCCTTCCGTTCGGCGAGATGTTCGAGCGCTTCGATGTGTGGCTCCCGCGCAAGGTGATGCACACCGAATTTCACACGCCCGCTCGGCTGGATGAGAAGCTGAAGGTCGTCACGTACTTCAGCCATGTGGGGCGGACATCGCTCACGATCAACTTCGACGTCATGAGCGCCGAGGACAACGCGCTGCACGCGTCGGCGTACCAGGTGCTCGTCTGCGTCGCACGACAGCGCTTCGCGACGTTGCCGCTCCCGAGCGAGCTCGTGCACGCGATCGAGCCGTTCGTGATGGACTCGGCGCACGCGAGGCGCGCGGCATAGCAGGGCGCTCGACGAGTTTCCCCACAGAGGCACTGCAGCGCTCGACGCGAACGGGCGCAATGCTCCGTATCCTCCCGCAATATTCCGCTGAAGGGCCCATGATCCGGCGGCGCTAACGTAGCGCCGGCGGGCTGACTCGGCGCGGGGCCGAGTGTGCGGCGCCGCCCGCGACGCACTCCCGCGATGTGCGCCGCGAAGCCACGTCCGGAGCATCGCCGTGCAACGCCAGCTCTATCCCGCGCCGTGCATCGAGGACTCGCTCGAGGCGCATCTCGCGCGGTATCCGTCGGGCGGTCACGCACTCTATCTCGCCGTCGTCGCGGCCGTGGTCGCCGCCGGTGGTGCGCTCCCGTTCGTGAGAGTGAGCGTTGCGGTGCGAAGCGGCGGGATCATTCGACCCGTGCTGGAGAAGCAGGAGATTCGCGCGCGGGTGGCCGGACTCGTGGAGCGCGTAATCGTCGCCGACGATCAGACCGTGCGCACGGGCGACACGATCGCGGTGTTCCAATCGGCGGCGGTGGACGACCGGCTTGCGCTCATCGCCGCACAGCTCGCGGAGAAGGAGCGACTGGCGGCCGATCTCACGCGGCTCGCCGATGTCGATACGGCGCCCGCCCGCCGCGATGGTTCGCGCGGCCTCCCTGCCGCGCACGCGATCGTCGACTCTCTCCAGACCGCGGACTACCGGCGCGAGTACGGGCAGTTCGCGAACGAGCTGCGCGACAATCGACTCACGCTCGAGCGCGCGGAAGAGGAGCTCGCGCGTGTGCGTGCGCTCAGCGCACGGCACTTCGCGTCGCCGACCGAGCTGCGCAGCGCCGAGCTCGACGTGGAGCGTGCGAGGGCGCAGGGCGCGCTCATCGTCGAGCGGTACCGCGGTCGATGGCAGAGCGCGCTGACATCACTCCGCGCGGAGATGGCCCAGCTCGCGTCGCAGCAGGAGCAGGCGCGCGAGGAGCGTGCGCTGTATACCGTCACCGCGCCGCTCGCGGGGACGCTCGAGCAGGTGGCGAGCCTCTCGCCGGGGAGCTTCGTGCAGGCGGGGGAACAGCTCGCGGTCGTTTCACCGAGCACGGAGCTGGTCGCGGACGTGTACGTCGCGCCGCGCGACATCGGACTCGTCCGCGTCGGCATGCCGGTGCGCATGCTCGTCGACGCGTTCGACTACACGCGATGGGGTGTGGTCGCGGGCGACGTCCGCGCGATCTCGAGCGACTTCGTGCAGGTCGACGGGCACCCTATGTTCCGCGTGACGTGCGCGCTCGATGCTCGCCGAGTCGCGCTCCCGACCGGCGTCGTGGGCGAGCTCCGAAAGGGGATGACGTTGCAGGCGCACTTTCTCGTCGCGCAGCGCTCGCTCCTCCAGCTCCTCTCCGATGATGTGACCGACTGGCTCGATCCGTCGCGTGCGTCCCCGAGCACGACGACCGCCGGCGACGGGAGTGCACCGTGAGGCGGCGCATCAGGCGCGTCAAGCAACGCGACCAGTCGGACTGCGGCGCGGCGTGCCTCGCGTCGGTGGCCGCGTCGTACGGGTACACGCTTCCTGTCTCTCGCATTCGCGAGTACGCATCCACCGACCGGCACGGCACCACGCTGCTCGGGCTCGTCGAAGCGGCGGAGACGCTCGGCTTCATGGCCAAGGGCGTGCGCGGGACGGCGGAGAGTCTCGCGACGATCCCCACGCCGTGCATCGCGCACGTGGTGGTGCGCGAGCGCATGCATCACTTCGTGGTCGTGGGCCGAGTGTCGAAGACCCGTGTGATCGTCATGGACCCGCGCGACGGGCGCGTGCACCGGCGAGCGCGCGAAGAGTTCGAGCGGGAGTGGAGCGGCGCGCTGCTGCTGCTCGTCCCGGGCGATGGATTCCGTGCGCGCGACGAGCACGTGTCCGCGGGGACGCGCTTCTGGCGTCTCGTGCGCCCGCACCGCACGGTGATGACGCAGGCACTCGTCGGCGCGCTGCTGTACACACTGCTCGGGCTCTCCACCGCCGTGTACGTCCAGAAGATCGTGGACTACGTGCTGGTGGATGGCAATCGCAACCTGCTCACCCTGATGAGCGTCGCAATGCTCGCGCTCCTCGTGCTGCGCGGATACGTGGGGACGATGAAGAGTCTGTTCACGCTGCGCACGGGGCAACGCATCGATGCGCAGCTCATCCTCGGCTACTACCGGCACCTCGTGCGACTGCCGCAGCGCTTCTTCGACACGCGGCGCGTGGGCGAAGTCATCTCGCGCGTGAACGACGCGGTGAAGATCCGTGCGTTCATCAACGACGTGGCGCTCGAGCTCGTGGTGAACGTGCTGGTGGTCGTGATGACGTTCGCGCTCATGTGCCTGTACTCGTTGAGGCTCGCGCTCGTGATGTCGGGGCTCATTCCCGTGTACGGCCTCATCTACGCAATCACCAACCGTCTCAACCGCACGAACCAACGGCGACTGATGGAGCACAGCGCCGAGCTCGAGGCGCAGCTCGTGGAGTCGGTAACGGGTGCGGCGACGATCAAGCGGCTCGCGATGGAGGACGTCTCGACGCTGCGCACCGAGATGCGCTTCGTGCGCCTGCTGCGAACGGTGTATCGCTCGGGCACGACGGCGGTGTTCGCGGCGAACGCATCGGACATCGCATCGCGCGTCTTCACGGTCATCCTGCTGTGGGCCGGCGCCGATCTCGCGATCGGGCAGGCCATGACGCCCGGTGCGCTCATGTCGTGCTACGCGCTGCTCGGCTATCTCACCGGGCCGGTGGCGAGTCTCATCGGGATGAACCGCACGATGCAGGACGCGCTCATTGCCGCCGACCGCCTGTTCGAGATCATGGACCTGGAGCGCGAGTCGCAGACGGGTGCCGTCACTCTCGATCGCGCGCGCATCGGTGACATTCGGTTCGAGCACGTCGCGTTTCGCTACGGCTCGCGTGGCCACCTCTTTCGCGATCTGAGCCTCGAGATCCCGCACGGGCGGCTCACGGCGATCGTGGGCGAGAGCGGCTCGGGGAAGAGCACGCTCGCCGCGCTGCTACAGCGCATCTATCCAGTGGAGCGCGGTCACATTCGCATCGGCGACCTCGACCTTGCGTACGTGAGCCCGGAGAGTCTGCGCCGAGCGATCGGCGTGGTGCCGCAGGAGATTCACCTCTTTGCCGGGAGCATCCTCGAGAACATCGCGGCCGGCGATCTGGAGCCGGACATCCAGCAGGTGCTCGATGTCTGCCGTCTCCTCGGCCTCGCGCCACTGCTCGACGCGATCCCCGGCGGCGTACACGCACCGCTCGGCGAGCACGGCGTGAACCTCTCCGGCGGACAACGGCAGCGCATGGCCATCGCCCGCGCGCTCTACCGCGAGCCCGAGATTCTCATCCTCGACGAGGCGACGTCATCGCTCGATTCACTGTCCGAGCGCCACGTGCAGCACGCAGTGCGCGCATTCGTCGATTGCGGGAAGACGGCGATCGTCATCGCGCACCGCCTGAGCACCGTCGCGCGCGCCGACCGCATCATCGTGCTCGACCGCGGTGCGGTGGTGGAAGCGGGGAGCCCGGGCGAGCTGATGGAACAACGGGGGGTGTACTTCGGGATGTGGGGAGGGCAGATGTAAGCTGTGAGCTTTGAGCTGTGAGCTTTGGGTGGTGAGTATGGTTCTGAGTTTTCTGGATCTCCGTGCTCACAACCGAGCTCACGGCCCAAAGCTCAAAGCTCACGGCTCACAGCTCAAAGCGTCTTCCGCATACCCGATCCACCCCCCCGTCTCCTCCGCCACCAGCTCCACCTCGGTGCCGATGGGGAGCGTGAGGTTCGGGACTTCGTGGCCGGCAGGGAAGTCGGTGAGGATGGGGACGTCGAGGTCGGAGACGAGGTCGAGCATGAAGTCCTCGAACTCGTCTTCTTCGGAGCGGTCGATCGAGAGCTGACCGAAGACGATCCCGTTCACGGGGCGGAGCAACCCCGCGGCGCGCAGGTGGACGAGGCGCTCGTCGAGCACGGACATCGGGTCGCGTGTCTCCTCGAGAAAGAGGATGGCGCCGCGCGTGTCCACCTCGTACGGCGTGCCGATCGTCTGCTGCACGAGGGAGAGGTTCCCCCCGATGAGCCGCCTCGTCGCGCGTCCGGGGCGCAGCACGCGCGCCATGCCGCGTCCGAGGCGCGTGGGCGGGCACGGCGTCGTGAGTGCGGCGAGGAGCGACGCCATCGTGGGGTCGCGGATGCTCGGGATGAGATCGTCCACCGTCGGCCCGTGAAAAACGCGGAGACTCGCGCGCCGCATGAGCCACAGGTGCAGCGCCGTGATGTCCGAGTAGCCGACGAACGGCTTGGGGTTGCGGCGGAACACCTCGGGCTCGAGGTACGGGAGCATCCGTACCGCGCCGTAGCCACCCGTCCCGCCAATCAGCGCGCGCACCTCGGGATCGAGCCACATGCCCATGAAGTTCTCCGCGCGGCGCTCGTCCTCCGCGCGCTTGAAGCGCCGGCTGAGGTAGATCTCGGGATCGAGGATCACGCGATAACCCGCGCGCTCGAGCGCCTTCACACCGCGCTGCAGCCACCCGGGACGCGGTGCGTATGATGGGGCAACGACGCCGATCGCCTCGCCCTTCTGGAGTGGGGGAGGGCGGAGGAGTGGGGGAAGGGGCGCGGGGTCGTCGAGGGGCATCAAAGTGAGTCAGTCGGTCAGTGGGTCAGTGAGTCAGAAGAAGCTCGACAGGTGAGAGGCGACAGGCGTTGTCATTCCGAGCGTGAGCGAGGAATCTCGTTCGGCCAGCGAGATCCCTCGCTGCGCTCGGGATGACAGTCGTACGAGCCGTTCCTGACCCACTGACCTACTGACCCACTGACTCACTAGCTTACCACCCTCACCTCGAGCGCCGCCAGCGTTTCCCGTCACCGCACATCGGGCTAGATTACCTCCACCATGCCTGGCAGCGACCCCTCCACCTACTTCCGCAAAGGCTTCGGCCTCAAGGCGGAAGTGCAGCAGACGCTCGACAGCGATTACTCGGGCCATCTCGTGGACCTGCTCCGCGAGCGGGACTTCACGCTCTCGGTCGGCTCCGTGACCATCCGGCTCGCGCGCGAGTTCGGGTTCTGCTACGGTGTGGAGCGCGCCGTCGACTATGCCTACCAGACGCGCGCCAAGTTCCCGGACAAGCGCATTTTCCTCGTGGGCGAGATCATCCACAACCCGCACGTGAACGGAAAGCTGCTCGAGATGGGGATCGAGATCCTCGCCCCGGGTCCGAACGGTTTCGACTACAGCGGGGTGCGGCCGGAGGACGTCGTCCTCCTCCCCGCGTTCGGCGTGACGACGTCGGACTTCGACGTGCTGCGCGACATGGGGTGCGTGCTGGTCGACACGACGTGTGGGTCGGTGCTCAATGTCTGGAAGCGCGTCGAGAGCTACGCGCGCGACGGCTTTACCGCGCTCATCCACGGCAAGCACTACCACGAGGAGACGCGCGCCACGGCGTCGCAGGTGTCCAAGTACCCCGGCAATCACTACATCGTCGTCCGCGACATGGCGGAGGCGAAGGTGGTGTGCGACTACATCGAGGGACGCGGGCAACGCGGCGCATTCCTGGAGAAGTTCGCGAAGGCCATCTCGCCGGGGTTCGATCCGGATCTGCACCTGCACCGGGTCGGTGTCGCCAACCAGACGACGATGCTCGCGCGCGAATCGCTCGCCATCGCGGCCGAGGTCGGGAACGCGCTCGCGCGCGTGTACGGCGACGCGCACGTGGTCGAGCACTTCCGTTCCTTCGACACGATCTGCAGCGCGACGCAGGAGCGGCAGGACGCGGTGAAGGAGCTGCTGCAGGAGCGGCTCGACGTCATGCTCGTCATCGGCGGCTACAACTCGAGCAACACTATGTCGCTCGCCGCGTTGTGCGCCGAGCGGGTGACGACGTACCACGTGGCCGACGCGACGTGCCTGGATGTGGAGCGGGGGACGATCCACCACAAGCCGGTCGGGCGCACGGGTGAGGTCGAGACGGCGGAGTGGCTCGCGGGTTCGGCGCCGGTGCGGATCGGGCTCACCGCCGGTGCGAGCACGCCGAACAACAAGATCGGCGACGCGGTGGCGCGCATCTTCATGACCCGCGGGATCGACCCGACGACGATCGCGTGAAGAAAGCGAACGTCGAGGCGGTCGGCTCCGCCGAGCTGCGGGCTGGCGAGACGCGCGTGGTGATCGCGCCCGCGCTGGGCGGGAAGATCACCGCGCTGGAGATGGCCGGCCGGCAATGGCTCTGGCAGAACGATCTCATCCCGGCTCGTCCCCCCACGGACGACGATCCGTCGTACGCCGAGTCCGGCGACAGCGGCGGGTATGATGAGTGTTTCCCGACCGTCGGCGCGTGCACCCTGCCGACGTGGATTCCCTCGTACGGCGGGCTCGTGCTCCCCGATCACGGCGAGCTGTGGTCGCAGAGCGCGGCGTTCCTCCTCGAGACGCAGGCGCAGTCGGGTGAAGGGTCGGGGCTGCGCGCCACGTGCACGTGGCACGGCCGCCGCATGCCGTACCGCTTCGAGCGCACGGTGTTCGTGGACCCGGCGGGCGCGCTCGTGCTGCGCTACGCCGTGACGAACGAGGGGACGGCGCGACTGCCTTTCGTGTGGTGCGCGCATCCGCTCTTTCCGCTCACCCCCGACACCCGGCTCGTGCTCCCCGAGAGCGCGCGCGTGCGCGTGTACACCGAGCACGGGATCAAGCTGTTCGGCTCGGACGCGGAGCACGTGTGGCCGCGGCTGTTGACGCCGGCCGGTGTGGTGGACATGTCGCGCCCGTACGATGTGGCGAAGCGGTTCGCGTGCAAGCTCTTCCTCGACATGAAGGGCGGGTATGCGGCGATCGAGGAGGAGGGGGTCCGGCTCGAGGTGACGTTCGACGCGAGCGAGGTGCCGAACTTCGGGCTGTGGATCAACAAGCGGGGGTGGGCGCCGTTCCGGCGGAAACGGCCGTACGTGAACTTCGCGTTCGAGCCGAGCATCGGGGCGCCGGATACGGTCAGTGATGCGCTGGGCGGGTGGAACTCGGCGCACTGGCTGGAGGGTGGCGAGACCCGGCGGTGGGGTTTGCGGTGGCGGGGGGAGCGGCTGATCAGTCGCTCTTGACAGTCTTTTGGGCGGGGCGTACTGTATCGCCGATCGACCGCTCGGATACAATATCCTTAATGGCGCTTTCCCGTCTGTGCGGGTAGCGGCGGCCGAGCTCTGGTCGAGCGCGTGGTCAGCTGGGCAGTACCGCACTCACTCCCACACATACCCATCGACGGCCGATTGCGTGTGACATGCGCCATGCGTGATTCGAATCACTCCTTCAATGTAAGCGCTTGCACCACGATGCGCGTTTCGCATCGCCGGCATGTAAGCGCTTGCACTCGGGACGGACTCGTGCCCCCGTGACCTGACGCCGCGCCCTCTCCCTACCGGACGCCGGCGCATGCGCCGCCCGGTTCCGCCCAGTTGCCGGTCGTGCTGCATGGACCCTCCAACGGCTCGACGACGAGCCGGACCACCTCGCAAGGAGGTCGAAGATGCGAACCTGGATGCTTCGTATGACGATCGCCACCGCGCTCACCCTCGCGGGTGCCGCATCGGCATTCGCGCAGGCGACCGGACAGATCACGGGATCCGTGGTCGACTCGGTCACGAGCCAACCCCTCGCCGGCGCGCAAGTGGTGGTCACCGGTACCAAACTCGGCGCCGTCGCTGACGCCAACGGCCGCTTCACGGTGCAAGGGGTGCCCGCCGGACAGGTTACCGTACGCGTGCAGCGCATCGGTTACGCGCCCGCCGAGGACACCGTGACCGTCAGCAGCGGCGCGACGACCACCGTCGACTTCCGCCTCGAGCCGCGCGCCGTGATCCTCAAGGAAGTCGTGGCCGTCGGCTATGGCACGCAGCGAAAGGAGGACGTGACCAGCGCCGTCACGAGCGTCAACTCCGAGGACTTCGTGCAGGCCCCGGCGCGCGACGCGGCATCGCTGATCGCGGGGACGATCCCGGGCCTCTCCGTCACCACGC
>DASSNR010000148.1:0-16123 GCA_035687925.1 Gemmatimonadaceae bacterium
GTGGCGCACGGGCGTCGGCGTGCGCGTCACGTGGCTCGCGGTGATCGTCGGCGTGCCCACGTTCGCGCTCCTCTGGCTCATGAACGGCGTCATCGCGCCGGAGGGCGCACGCGTGAATGGTGCGCTTCCCCTCGCGACGGCCGCGCGCGATGCGAGCACCATCGCGATCCCGCTCACCGCCGCGATCGCGGCGCTCGGCTGGGTGGTGGTCGGCATCGCGCCCCGTCGCCTCACGCGTGCGCTCGCGGCGCGTGGGCTTCCCGCATGGAGCGCCTACGTGCTCGTGGCATCACTCGAGGCGGTGCCCGAGGCGCGGCGGCGCGCGCACGAGGTGCTCGATGCGCAGCGATGCCGAGGCGTGGCCGTGCGGGGCGGTGTGATCGGCAGGGTGCGCGCACTGCTGCCGATGGCCGGTCCGCTCATCGTCTCGCTCGTCACCGAGTCGGAGGAGCGCGCACTCGCCCTCGATGCGCGCGGCTTCGAGCCGCGGCGGCATCGCACGGCGCTGGTGCCGATCGAGGACTCGCGTGCCGAGCGCGTCATCCGTGCGGTGCTCTGGATCGCGCTCGTGGCGATCCTCGTGTGGCGAGTCGTCCAGTGAGCGGCGCGGGATGACCCCGGTGCTCACGCTCGACCTCCATCGCGTTCGATACGGGCGCCGTACCGTAGCGCTGCGTGACGTCGCACTCGAGATCGCACCGGGCGAGATCGTGGGCGTCGCGGGACACGTGGGCGCGGGGAAGACGACGCTCGCACTCGCCGCCGCGGGATTGCTCGGCCCGAGCGTGCCGGCGACGATCGACGGACGCATCGTGCATCATGCGGGTCGACATCCGCGTGCGGGCTTCGTGTTCGCGAATCCCTGGACGCAGCTCACCGAGCTCGGCGGCACCGTCGAAGAAGAAGTCGCGGTAGGCCCCGAGAACCAGGGCGTGCCGAGCGCGGAGATCCGCGCGCGTGTCGATCGTGCGCTCGCCTTGGCCGACGCCACGCATCTCGCGCCGCGCGTGCCACGCGATCTCTCCGGTGGTGAGCTGCAGCGCGTGGCACTCGCCTCCGCGCTCGCGCTCGACGCGCCGCTCCTCGTGCTCGACGAGCCGACCGCGCAGCTCGATCCCGAGTCGTCGCGCCGGTTCGCGGACGCCGTACGATCGCTCACCGCATCGGGCACGGCGGTGCTCATCGTCGAGCAGAACCTCGATCTGCTGATGACGCTGGCCACGCGCCTGCTCGTGCTCGCCGACGGCGCGCCGCTCGCCATCGGGAGCCCCGCCGAACTGCTCGACCGGTGGCCACCACTCGACGCGCGACTCGGGGCGCCGGCGTCGGTGGCGATGCGCGCAGAGACGCTCACGCGCAACAGCGGCGCATCGCGCGAGCGTCCGCCGCACGGCGTTTCGATATCGCACTCTCCGCTCCTCTGCGTGCAAGGTCTCACCGCCGGCTATAAGGGACGCGAGGTGCTGCGCGATCTCTCGCTCACCATCCCGGACGGGAGCATCACGGCGTGGCTCGGTGCCAACGGCGCGGGGAAGACCACGCTCGCGCGCGCGATCATGGGGCTGGTGCCCGCGCGGTGCGGATCGATCCACATCGGCGACGTCGCGCTCGACGCGCTCCCCGTCGAGGAGCGCGCGCGCCACGTGGGGCTGGTGTTTCAGGACCCCGGCCGTCAACTCTTCTCCCGCACGGTGCTGGAAGAGGTGCTCGTCGCGCCGCGCGCGCTCGGATACTCCGCGCGCGATGCCGAGCACGGTGCGCGTGAGGCGTTGGAGGCCGTGGGGCTCGAGCATGCGCTGCGCACCCACCCGGGCGACCTCGCGCCGCAGGCGCAGCGCCGGCTGGCGATCGCCGCGGCGATGGCGGCCCGCCCGCGTCTGCTGATTCTCGATGAGCCGACGGCGGGGCAGGACGCCGAGGGGCGCGCGCACATCGCCCGCGTGCTGGAGCAGCAGCGCGCACGGGGCGCGGCGGCCGTCATCACGCACGATCATGCGTTTGCGCGCACCGTCTGCGATGACGCTGTGACCATCGATGCGGGCCAGTTGTCATCCATCGGATGGATTACTCCCTGACCGTCGCGCGCCACTTCTCGCACCTCGTCTGGCTGCTGCTGAACGAGGAGACCGCGTCCGACACACAGCTCGCCACGCTCCGCCTCCTCATCAATGCATCGAAGGACGGCGCCATTGCCATCACGACGCGCGACTGGCGTTTGTTCGTGAACGGCGCCCCCGCGCCGGATCCGATGCCGGGCGCGCAGGACCTCGTCACACAGCTGACCGGGCACACGATCAGCGAGCTCCGACTGGAGCGTGGTGCGACACCAGCTGAGCTGCTGTGCGTCGCGCGCATGCTCGCGTGCGAGCCACTGCCCGGCGACCGGGGTCGCACCATCAAGGCGGGGCTCCGCGCCCTCGATGTGCACAACATCCGCATCACGTTCGCCTCGTCGACCACCGACGACACCGCACCGATGACCGTGCCGGCGCCGGCGCCCGCGATCCCCGGACTCGTGCGCGATGGCGCCATGCCGCTCCACTTCAGCGACGACGTGCAGCAGGCGGACGAGATGCTGCGCGCACTCGCGAGCGTCGAGACGCCGAAGGGCTCGATGGTCAAGCTGCTCGAGCAGCTCGATGCGGCGCACACCTCGGCCGCAATCGGCGCACAGCTCGCGGGGCTCGTCAAGCTCGCGCTGGAGTCCGCGCAGCGGGAGCGGCTGGATGTCGTCGCCGACGTCGTCACCGCGTTGGTGGAGCGTGAGAAGTGGGCGCCCGATGGGCCGCTGCGGCGCCATCTCTCGATCTCCATTCGGCGCCTCTCCATTCCGCCCGTTCTGCGATGCATCGCGGCGCTGCTCCCGCAGCGCATGGAGGACTACGAGCGCTACCTTCCGGTATTCACGCGCACGGAGGAGGCGGGCGTCGAGGCGCTGGTCGACGCGCTCATCTCCGCGCCGTCGATCACCTACCGGCGCATCTACTTCGATACGCTCGTCCGGCTCGGCACCGGCGCCCGCGCGCTCATCCACATGCTCGGCGATTCGCGCTGGTTCGCGGTGCGCAATGCCGCGGAGCTGCTCGGTGAGATGGGGGTGAAGGAGGCCGAGCCGGAGCTGACGAAGCTGCTCGACCACCCCGATGACCGCGTGCG
Source organism: Gemmatimonadaceae bacterium (assembly GCA_035687925.1). Lineage (GTDB taxonomy): Bacteria > Gemmatimonadota > Gemmatimonadetes > Gemmatimonadales > Gemmatimonadaceae > DASSNR01. Next base: position 3,157 of record DASSNR010000148.1, read on the forward strand.
CGCGGCGTCGGGCGGCGCGCTCACCAAGCTCGGCTCATCGGCCGCTGCGCGCGGCGTGCACGACGCGCTGCGCGACGCACACAACACCGTGCGCGAGCACGCCGTGGAGGCGGTGCGGGGGCGCGGCGGCGCGCACTCGGTGGGGTCGCTCATCCGCGCCATCAATCAGGACGACGACGATGCCGTGCAGATGGCGATGCTCACCGCGCTCGCGCGCATCGGAACGCCGGCCGCCGTCGAGAAGCTGGTGTCGATCGCGAGCAGCGATGGCGGACTCTTCAAGCGGACGCCGATTGCGCTCCGCGTGGCCGCCGTGCGCGCGCTCGGCGAAGTACAATCCGCGAGCGCGCTCGAGGCATTGCAGTCCCTCCTCCGCGATGAGCAGAAGGAAGTCCGCGGCGCGGCGTCGTGGGTGATGATGGGGAAGAAGCGGAGAAGGGAGGAGCTGTGAGCTTCGAGCTGTGAGCGTTGGGTTATGAGCTGGTTCTGAGCACGAAGATCGAGCACGCCTCTGGCTCATCACCCACCCATAACCCAAAGCTCACAGCTCAGAGCTCACAGCCCTACCTTGCCGTAAAGTCGGTCCTCTCGTCCACTCTCCGACACGTCTCCGCGAGCAGCGTCGCGGCGCGGTCGAGGTCGACGAGGCTCACCATCTCGTTCGGTGAGTGCATGTAGCGGTTCGGGACGGAGACGAGGCCGGTCGCCACGCCCTGGCCCGCGATGTTGATGGCATCGGCATCGGTGCCCGTCACGCGGCCGGCGGCGTGAAGCGAGAACGGGATCTTCTGCGCGTCCGCCGTTTCGCGGAGCAACCGGAACACCACGGGGGAGATTACCGCGCCGCGCGTGAGGACCGGGCCGCCGCCGATGGAGTGCTCGCCCAGCTCCTTCTTCTCGAGCCCGGGATGATCGGTGGAGAAGGTGACGTCCACGACGATCGCCATCGCCGCGCCGACGTTCGTGGCGGAGATGAGTGCACCGCCGCCGTGCCACGCGATCTCCTCCTGCGTCGTCGCCACCGCCACCACGCGCGCCTTCCCCGGACGCTCGGCGTAGCGACGAAGCGCCTCGAGCACCGTGAACGCGCCGATGCGATCGTCGATCGAACGCGAAACGATGCGGTTGTTCGGGAAATCCAGCGTCTTCGAGTCGATGACGCCCGGGTCACCGACGCTGAGCCGCGCCTCCGCCTCGGCCTTGGACCTCGCGCCGATGTCCGCCCACAGCTCGGTGATCTTCGTCGCCTTCTCGCGCTCCTCGGGCTTGATCAGGTGGATGGGTTTCTTGCCGATCACGCCGTAGACGTCGCCGTCGCGGCCGAGAAAGCGGATGCGCTGCGCGATGAGTACCTGCGGATCCCATCCGCCGATGCCCTGCAGATAGACGAAGCCATCCTCGTCGATGTGCGTGACGATGACGCCGATCTCATCGATGTGGCCCGCGAGCATGATCGTCGGCGAGCCGTCCGGGTTGACCGTCGCCATGCTGTTGCCGGCGACGTCGGCGCTGACGGTGGCGAACGCGCCGGCTTCCTCGCGCCAGATCTTGGCGGGAGCGGACTCGAATCCCGAGGGTCCGGGCGTGTCGAGCAGGCGCTTCAGAAACGCGATGGACGAAGAACTGAGCATGGACATTCAAAGCGTGAAGGAATTGGGGCTTGCGCTGTCATCAACTCCTATAGCACCGCGTCAGCCGAGCGTCAGCGGGGCGCGGGAAAACGAATCTAACGCGAGTTGCTGACACTCGGCGCGTTCTGCGGCCGCTCGTACACCGGCTTGCCGCCGAGGTATGTCGCGACGACCTGCGTGCCCATGATGTCTTCGGGCGCGACGGTCATGATGTCCCGGTCGAGCACCACGAAGTCGGCGTACTTCCCGGGCGTGAGCGAGCCCATGATCTGTTCCTGGAACGCCGCCTCGGCCGGCCAGATGGTCATCGACTTCAAGGCTTCCTCGCGCGTCATGCGCTGCTCGGGGTACCAGCCGCCCACCGGATAGTTCTGCTCGTCCTGCCGGCTGATCGCCGAGTGGAACGTACGGAGCGTGTTGATCGGTTCCACGGGCGTGTCCGTGCCGTTCGGGATGATGACGCCCGTGTTGAGGAGCGACCGCCAGGCATACGCGCCGTACAAGCGGCCGCTACCCAGCCGCTTTCCGGCCCAGTACATGTCGCTCGTCGCATGTGTGGCTTGCATCGACGGGATGACATCGAGATCGGCGAAGCGCGGGATGTCGGCGTAGTTCAGGATCTGCGCGTGCTCGATGCGGAAGCGATGGTCGGCGACGGGCACTTCTTTGAGCGCGGCCTCGAACTGGTCGAGCACCGTGCGGTTGCCACGGTCGCCGATCGCGTGCACGCACACCTGGAAGCCATGCTTCAGCGCCTCGATCGCGACCGCTCGGATGTGATCGGGCGGTGTGACGAAGAGCCCCGAGTTGCCGGGATCATCGCTGTACGGATCGAGGAGCGCCGCACCGCGCGAGCCGAGTGCGCCGTCCATGTACATCTTGATGCTGCGAATCCAGATGTGGCCCTCGTAGAGGGCACTCTGCGGTCCCTTCGCGAAGTAGTAATCGAGGTCGGCCTTGTTGTCGCCGATCATGATGTACGTGCGGAGCGAGAGCTGCCCCGCCCTGGCGACCTCCTCGTACGTCTCGATCGCCGCGCGCGGCAGGCCGGGCTCGTCGACGCCGATGAGCCCCCACCGGTTCGCCGCCTGCGCGCCGGCGATGATCGCCTGCTTCGTCTCCTCGTGCGTGGGCGGCGGGACGACGCGATCGATGAGATCCTGCGCGTTGTCGACGAAGACGCCCGATGGCGAGCCGTCGGGGAGCCGCACGATGCGACCGCCGGCGGGGTCCTTCGTCGCGGCGGTCACGTGTGCGAGCGCCATCGCCTTCGCGTTGGCGAGGAGCGCGTGTCCATCGACGCGCGAGAGGACGACGGGATTGTTGGGGACGGCACGCGAGAGCGCGTCGTGCGTCGGAAAGCGCGTGTCCCCCCAGTCGTTCTGATCCCACCCGCGCCCGATGATCCACGCGCCGGCCGGCACCTGCTTCGCACGCTCGACCACGCGTTGAACCACCTCGCCGTACGACGTCGTCCCGACGAGATCGACCTCGCGCAGCGATGCGCCGAGCTCGAGCAGGTGCGCGTGCGCGTCGATGAACCCCGGGTAGATGTTCGCGCGCGGATAGTTGACGACCGTCGTCGACGCCCCCTTGAGCGCCATCGCGCCGCGCTCGGAGCCGACGAACACCACGCGCCCGCCGCGCACCGCGATCGCTTCCGCCACGGGACGCCCCTCGTCGACCGTGTAGATGCGATTCGCCGTGACGATCAGATCGGCAGGTTGTGGTTGCTGCGCCATGAGAGCCGCGGGGATGAGCAGCAGCGATATGAGAAGGGCGTCCGGAATGGATCGGAGCATGCGAGAATGGGCGAGTGGAGCAGAGAGAAGGCTGTGAGCTGTGAGCTCTGAGCTGTGGGCTGTGAGTCTGGTTCTGAGCACGGAGATCGAGAACGCCTCTAACTCACAGCCCACAGCTCAGAGCTCACAGCTCATAGCTCTGTCGTTCTACACCCCCCCGCCCGCCGACGCAAGTCCCCGGGGGAGCTGCTGGCGCAGCCGCTCGAGCATCGCGAGGAGCACGTCGCGATCCACGGGCTTCACCAGACAATCCGTCGCGCCGAGCGATACGCCGGCCGCGCGCTCGGAGACGACGGACATCACGATCGCCGGAATGTCGCGGAGCGCGGGATCGGCCTTGAGCTCGCGCAGCACCTGCCAGCCGTCCTTCTCCGGCATCATCACGTCGAGGATGATGGCGAATGGGCGGAGGATGCGCGCGAGCTCGAGACCGCGCGCGCCGTTCAGTGCGCCCACCACGCGGTAACCCGCCGGCGTGAGCGAATCGCGCAGCAGCGCAATGACCTCGGGATCGTCGTCGATCGAGAGCACGATGGGACGCGTCGACGAGCGCTCGGCCGGCACCTCCTCGACGGCACGCGCAACGGCGTCCCGCTCGGGCTCGATGGGGAGCGTGATGACGAACGTCGTGCCCTGGCCCGGCTCGCTCTCCACGTCGATGCGGCCGCCCATCAGCTCGACCGTGCGATGCGCGAGCGCGAGCCCGACGCCGGTGCCGCCGTAGCGGCGCGTCGGCCCGGTATCGAGCTGCTGGAACATCTCGAAGATGCGGTTCCGCTCCTCCTTCGCGATGCCGATCCCCGTGTCGCGCACGCGGGTGATGAAGTGCTGATCGTCCATCTCCGCGAGCGCGATCTCGATCTCGCCGCGCCGCGGCGTGAACTTGATCGCGTTGGAGACGAGGCTCGTCACCACCTGCTCGTACTTCGTGCGGTCGAGGTGCACGGGGCCGCGCATCTGATCGCGGACGCTGAGGCGCAAGTCCCGCTCGCGCGCCAGCGGCGCGAGCTCGCGGATGACGTCGCCCACCACGCGTCCGGGGTGGAAATCATCGAGGCGGGTCTCGAGGCGCCCCGTCTCGAGCCGCGAGAGATCGAGCACGTCGCCGATGAGATGCTGCAGGTCCTTCGCGCGACGGACGATCGCCCGTACGGCGCGGTCCTGCGGCGGCGTGATCGTGCCGTACACGCCGTCGCGCAGCAAGCCCGCGTAACCGAGCACGGCGTTGAGCGGTGTGCGCAGCTCGTGCGACATGGTGGTGAGGAACCGTGTCTTCGCGTGCGCGGCCTCCTCCAGCTCGGAGGGCTGTCCGATGAGCCACTGCTGGCCGTCGCGGCGTGCGAGATAGAACGTGCGTGGCATCCCACGGAATGCGAGGCGCAGCACCGCATCGTGGTCGCGATCAGGATCGGTGAGGGTGGCGAGCGCATCGATCGCGTCGCGGTCGACGTGATCGGCGAGGCGATGCGAGCGCAGCGTGCTGGCGCCGAGTCCCAGCTCGCGCTCCAACACACCGTTGGAATCCAGCACGCATCCGGCGTCATCCAGGCGAAGTACCGGGAACGGCAGCATCTCGATCGGGAGGGCCGCTCCGCGATGTGGCCAGGGAAAGTCCGCGTCGTGTCCAGCTCGTGTATCCATGATCGTCATGCCGTTCGCGCGCGCGGTCCCGCTGCTGCCCTTCGACGCGCCGCCGGCGCCGCACTCTCCGATTGTCTCCACGCCCCCTTAGTGCAAGTCGTACGCCCCTCGCACCTTGGCACGCGCGTTGCCCCCATCCACAGCTACCGCTCGCCGTGAGCGGTATTGCTTTCAGATGTGAGGACGCAGATGGCCGGTCGCGAGCACAAGCGGACGCGAAAGGGAAAGACGCATCGCATCGATCCCGAGCACGACGCGCAGAACATGAATCGCCAGGGCCCATCGCCCGGCGATCCGATCGACGAGGACGTGATTCACAGCCCGAAGTCCGATTGGGTCGAGAATGACTCGCCGGCGGCCGGCGACGAGGTGACGCCGGATGAGCTCGAGGCGTTCGATCTCCTGGGCCGTTCTGGCGTGCGCGACGACGCGATCGAAGGGACGGGGGGAGATGGCGGCCTCCCGGCATCGCCGAGCGGGCGGACGCCGGGGGCCAGGCGGCGCAACCCGCCGCTCCCCGAGGTCTCCGATGAGATCGACATGTCCGGCCGGGGCGACGGTGGCGGCGGTGCATCGGGCGGCGCGAGTGGCGGCGCGCGTGGAAATGCGGGGAGCGACAGTCACGGTGCTGGTTCTGCGGGGCGGGGGACCGATCAGGCCGCGCGCCGCGGCCCCGCGGAATTCGACGCCAGCAGTCGCTTCGACTACGACGCACCCGACGATACCGTCGGCGACGACGAAGACGCCGCGTCGTAACGCGCATCGCGAACACCGATTGCTCTTGCGGGAGTTGGTGACCGAGCACTATTGATTGTGCGCTCGTCTCCCACCACCCTCACGTCCGGAGCCCTCGATGACCACCCCCGTCACCACCGCGGCGCCGAAACCGGTGTCCGTGTGGGAAGACTTCGTCGACATCTTCGTGTCGCCCGCGCAGGTGTTCGCGCGGCGCGAGAAAGCCGGCTTCTTCGTTCCGCTCGTCGTCCTCACGCTCGTGATGGTCGCACTGTACTTCGGGACGAAGTCGCTGATGCAGCCGGTGATGGACGCCGAGTTCGCGCGTCAGACCGCGGCGGCGCTCAAAGCGAATCCGAAGCTCACCGCGGCGCAGATGGAATCGTTCCGGAAGGTTGGCGAGACCTTCGCCGCCGTGTTCGTGATGGTGCTGACGCCCATCCGCGTGCTGCTGGTCGGGCTCGTGCTCTGGGTGGTGGGCAAGTTCTTCGAGTCGAAGCAGACGCTCGGCGCCGCGATGGTCGTTGCGACCTACGCGTTCTTCCCGCTCATCGTTCAGCAGATCGCGGCAGGGCTCATCGCCGCCGTGACGAACCCCGTCTCGATCACCGGTGCGGCGAGCGTGACGCTGAGCCTGGCCCGCTTCCTCGATCCGGACCACACCTCGAAGATGCTCTTCGCGCTGGCGATGCGCGTCGACGTCTTCCTCATCTGGATCACGGTGCTGCTCGCCATCGGCCTCTCGGTGACGGGCAAGATCTCCCGCACGAAGGCCGGCATCGCCGCCGTCATCATCTGGCTGCTCGGCGCCATCCCGGCGTTGTTCCAGGCGATGCGGATGGGGTGAGAAAGGCGGTGGGCCAGTGGGTCAGTGAGTCAGGAACGGCTCGTACGACTGTCATCCCGAGCGGAGCGAGGGATCTCGCTCGCCGAACGAGATTCCTCGCTCACGCTCGGAATGACCACAGTCAGGCCTAGATTCCTCGCTGCGCTCGGAATGACTACCCCGAGCGTTGTCTGACTCACTGAGCTACTGACCTACTGACTCACTTCCCAAGACACCCGATCGGCTGCGTGCTCACGACGATGTTGTCGAAGTAGCGATTCTCGGCCTGCGTGGCGCCGGCGTTCCAGTAGTTCTCGAAGAACACTGCGTTGAAGCCGTAGGTGCTGAAGTTGCCGACCCAGTTGAGCCCCGAGCTCTGCGCCTCGAGCTTGCCGTCGATCCAGAACTCGAAGAGGCCGTTCGACTGACCCGGATCGTTGAGCTTCGCGTGCGCTTCCACGCAGTGCCACTGGCCGACGTGGGCCGCGTCGAATGTCGGATCGGTGGCTGTGCGCGAGCCGATCCATCGCAGATTCGGGAAATCGTTGTACGTCGTGGTCTTCAGGTTGCCGCTCGCATCCGTGCCCGAGGCGGGCTCGATCATCAGATAGTTCTGCGACGAGCTGTTCGACCAGACGTGCGCGATCGCGGCTTCTGCCCAGCTCGATGACGACGCGAAGCTGATGGCGCGCGAGAGCTTGTCACCGCCACCGCCCACCCAGCCGGGCTGGTTCTTCACGTACATGCGCCAGTAGATCTCGCGGTAGGCGGTCGTCCCCGCATCCACCGTCTTGAACACCGACTGCGGCACCTTCCCGAAGGCGAGATGCAGCGCGCCGGCGGACGTCTGTCCCTGCGCGAAGTGCACGCGCATGCCGTACGAGCTGTCGACACCCACGCCGCTCGCGCGAACGAAGCTGCCGTTGTCATCGATGTACTCGAAGTAGCTGCTCAGGCGATTCTGCTCGAAGTCATCGCACCAGATCCAGCCGGCCTTGGGCGAGCCGCACTCGTTCGCCAGCGGCTTCGTCGTCGGCTGGGAATCAGTCGGTACGGAATCGGTGGGCGTCGTCGACTGCGCCACCGTGACCACGCTCGTCCCCGACCGGCCGGCGCCGACTGCGGTGATGGTGGCGGAGCCGACGCCGACCGCCTTGACGGCGCCCGTCGACGAGACGGTGGCGACCGAGGCGTCGGACGTCTTCCAGGTAAGCGAAGGGGTCGTCGTCACACCACCGGTCGAATCGACGGCAGTCACCGCGAGTGCGGTGTCCTGGCCCGGTTGCAGCTTCACCTGCGGCGGGAAGACGACGATCGCGACGACATGCGATGAGAGCGTGTCGCCGGGCGGAGTGAGAATGTCAGCGGGTGAGCTCGCGTCAGAGCATGCAGTCGAGATCGCGAGTACCGAGACGCAGAGCGAGACGAGCACCGGGAAACGGGCGCGCATGAGAACCTCCTGACGAGTCCGTTCGGCGGCCCGACTGGCTTGGCACTCTCACCTGCGGAGCGCGGTAGCCTCGTGGCTTTGCGTCACCGGCTTTCGCCGGGTTTGCCTTTGTCGCGGGCCCTCGCGGAGGGCCATGCGATCAATGCCTGAAGATCGACGGTGTGGGATAAAGAGGGTAGGGCGGAGCCAACCTCGGAAATCGTCTGCGCGAACGCGCAGAGCTCCCCGATGTGCCCGCTACCCCCTTCACCCTAACCCCTACACCCGTGTTTTTCTACCCCACCGCGTTCGCTGCTCACTGCGCAAGCATCTTCGCGATGGTCTGCAGCTGCATGTTCGACGTGCCTTCGTAGATCGTGCCGATCTTCGCGTCGCGGTAGAACTTCTCGACGGGATAATCCTTCGTGTAGCCGTAGCCGCCGAACAGCTCCACGCACAGCGACGTCACGCGCTCGCACACCTGCGACGAGAAGAGCTTCGCCATCGCCGCCTCGCGCGTGAACGGCTTCTGCGCATCCTTGAGGCGCGCCGCGTTGTACACCATGAGGCGCGCGGCCTCGAGCTCCGTTGCGGCCTGTGCGAGCTGGAACTGCACGGCCTGAAAGTCGCCGACCGCTCGGCCGAACTGCTGCCGCTCCTGCGTGTACGCGAGCGCGGCGGCAAGCGCGCCGCTCGCGACACCGATCATCTGCGCACCGATCCCGATACGCCCTTCGTTCAGCGTCTCGATGGCGATCTTGTACCCCTTGCCGACTTCGCCGAGCACGTTCGCCGCGGGCACCTGGCAGTTGTCGAGGATCAGCTCCGTGGTGCTCGATGCGCGAATGCCGAGCTTGTCTTCCTTCTTTCCCACGGCGAACCCTGGGAAGTCGCGTTCGATGATGAACGCCGTGATCCCCTTGTAGCCCGCGTCCGGATTCGCGTTCGCGAACACAACGAAGATCTCCGCCTCCGCGCCGTTCGTGATCCACAGCTTCCGGCCGTTCAGCACCCAGTGATCGCCGCGCTGTTCGGCGCGCGTCGCGAGGCCGAACGCATCCGAGCCCGAGCCCGGCTCGGAGAGCGCGTAGGCACCCACCTTCTCGGTCGCGAGTTGCGGGAGATACGTCGACTTCTGCGACTCGTTGCCGTAGCGCGTGATCGGGTAGTTGACGAGCGTGTTCTGCACGTCCATGAGGATCGCAGCGGACGCATCCACTCGGCTGATCGCTTCGACGGCGAGCGTCACCATCATGAGCGTTCCGCCCGCGCCGCCATACTGCTCCGGCACCGCGATCCCCATGAGTCCCAGCTCGAAGTAGTGCGGGATGAGCGCGGGATCCAGCTTGGCCGCCTGGTCCATCGCGTGCACGCGGGGGCGAACCTCTTCGTCGGCAAAGGCGGCGACCGCATCGCGGAACATCGTCTCTTCGTCGGAGAGCATCGTCAGCGCGGGGCGCGTGGTGGCGAGATCGGTAGTCATGGGAGCAATTGTAACCGGCGGACCCATGCGGCGCACGCCCGCATCACTCGGGGCGGTCGTTCCTCTCGTCGGCCTGCGCTTGCATTTCCTGGACGCGCAGGCGCTCGAACTCCTTCTGCAGCGCATTCAGCTCGCCGTCCGACAGATCTTCGATATCGACCAGCCCGGTGCGCGCGTGCGCCACGGCGCGGAGCAGCTCGTCGAGCTTGATCTGCATCGCCAGTGCATCGCGGTTCTGCGTGTGTTGAATCAGGAACACCATGAGGAACGTGACGATCGATGACGTGGTGTTCATGACGAGCTGCCAGGTGTCGGTGTAGTGAAACTCCGGTCCGACGACCGCCCAGGCGACGGTGACTGCGACTGCCAGCAAGAACGCCCACGGCGATCCGACCGCGGCCGCGGTCCAAGTGGAGAGCTTCCGGAACATCTCGCGCATACGTGTTGACCTCAGCTGCTGCATCGAGCCGTCCACTCACGGCGCGGCCCTGTTCGGCATCGAGTGGTGCGAATGGCATGCCCGGTGCGGGGCGGCGTCCACTCGATTACCGCGCACGGCATTGGCGTCTGTCCCGGGCATCGCCGAGGCGCTTGCCGACCGCCGGCACCCCGGCTGACACGCGACTAGTGGCATGGTTGCTGCGGCCCGGCCGCACAACTGCATGGTGTGTTGCGGCAGCGGGGTGCCGCTCGTCTCGGCGCGCAGAGTTGCACGTGCGGTCGTCGGTCCCTCGCTACCCTGGATGATCGGCGACCCACGCGGTGGGCCAATGGGACGGTTGCTCATGCAGACGGATCGTTGGAGCATCACTACGGCATGTCCCGACGATTGGGGACTGCGCATCGAGCGTCACGGCGGCGGGTTCTTTCATTCACCGGCCGCACTGCAACTCGAGGACGCCCCGGCGACGCCGTTCTTCGCGCGACTGCGATGCGGTGCAGACGTAGCGGGGATCGCGGCCGGTGTATTGCGCCGGTGTCGACTGAGTCCACGACCGCGCCACGCGTATCTGCCCACCCCGCCCGCGCTCGATCGTGATGTTGCCGGCGACAGCGCGCTCACGGCACTCGCCGCAGTGCTCGCCCGGAAGGGGATGGCGGAGCTCGTCGTCGACTCTTACGACGCGCGCTGGATGCCGCGCGTCACCGGCACGGCGTTGGCAGAGCTCCGTCAGGAGTACATCGTCCCGTTGGGGCGCGACGCATCGCCGCAGCGCCTCGCCGGCCGGTGCGCGGTGAATCACCGGCATGGCATCCGGCGAGGGGAGCGCGAGCGGTGGACGTTGCGCACGCTCACTGGTGAGTCGGCCCATGTCGCCCTGGCCGGCGTGCAGCACGCGGCGGCCAGCCGGGCGACCGAGCGTGGGCACGGCTTTACACCCTACATGCCGGCACGCTCCGAACGGAGTGCGGAGGCCGACTTCTTTGCCTCGTGGGGGGCGGTCACGATGGCCGCGTTCAACGCCGACGTCCTCCTCGCGGCGGCTCGCATTGGCTGGGGAGGGCGACGCGCGTTCTACCGTGTCGGCGGCAGCACCATGGATGGCTATCGAGTCGGCGCGGCGGCATGGCTCCACTGGCGCATCATGTGCGTGCTCGCCGAGCGCGGCTTCTCGGCGTACAACCTGGGCGGGACCCCGGCGTCCGCGGCGCACGCGGACGATCCGATGCATGGGCTCTTCCGATTCAAGACGGGGTTCGGCGCGACGTGCGTCCCGTGCCGCGGGGTGTACGTGACTCTCTCGCATCATCATCGGCGCGCGCATGGCCTCGCGAACCGGATTGCAGGAGTGCTCCATGCGTGAGCGAGCGCGCTCCGAGCGGACGTGTACTCCGGCGCCGTCCGCGCCCGCCGCGCGAACGAACCCGGCGGAAACTTCGGCGCGGTCCCGCATCGCGGTGGACGACGAGGGATCGGCGCCTCCCGGACGGGCGTCGATACGCAGCCGTGTGATGCACGCGCTGGCCGTGCGCTGGCACTCCGTGCGCGCGCATCCGCTGCGCAGCCGGATCGCCCTGATTGAAGCGTGGCACGAATGGCGGGGTGGGCATCCGGTCGCATCGGATCATGAGCCGCACCTGCTGGCCGCGGTCGACTGGCTGGTCCGCTCGCAGGACGCGACGCCCGATGACGGTTTCTCGCGCGGCTACAGCCTCACGTGGAACCTCTATCTGCATCAGCGCCGGTGGCAGCCGTCCTACCCCGAGACGACGGGCTATCTCATTCCGACCCTCTACGAGCTGGCGCGCGTCACGGATCGGCCGGATCTCGCCCAGCGTGCGGAGCGCGCCGCGCGATGGGAGGCCACGCTCCAGCTGCCATCCGGCGCCGTGCGCGGAGGCGTGGTGGGGCAGCATGTGTCACCGGCGGTGTTCAACACGGGGCAGGTGATCTTCGGATGGCTGAGCGCGTACGAGGAAACGGGGGACGAGGAGTTCGCGAAGGCCGCCGCTCGCGCCGCGAAGTATCTCGTGAGCGTCCAGGACGACGACGGACACTGGCGCATCGACAATTCGCACTTCGCGCGCGCCGATGCGACGCTCTACAACGCGCGCACCGCGTGGGCGCTCGCCGAGGCGGGCGTGCGGCTCCGAGCACCGGCATTCCGCGACGCCGCCGCGCACAATCTGCGCGCGGTCGCCGCGAAGCAGTACGCCAACGGTTGGTTCCCCGCCTGCTGTCTCAGCGATCCTCGATGCCCGCTGCTCCATACGCTCGCGTACACGATTCGCGGTCTGCTCGAGGGCGGCCGGGTGCTCGAGGACTCCGCGCTGATATGGCGCGCCGAGCTGGCTGCGGGGCAACTGGCCGAATGTGTCCGTGATGACGGATGGATGGCCGGCCGCTTCGACGAACGCTGGACGCCGGCCGTCGCTTGGAGCTGCCTTACCGGAGAGGCACAGATGGCGAACGTCTGGCTGCGTCTCAGCACGATGACCGGTCGCTCGGAGTGGCTGGGCGTCGCGCGTCGTGTGCTGCGATTCCTCGAACACACGCAGAACCGTACCAGCGCCTGCGCGGGCATCCGCGGCGCGATCAGAGGGGCCTGGCCGATGCATGGAGCGTACGGCGCCTACGAGGTGCTGAGCTGGGCGACCAAGTTCTTCGTGGATGCGTTGCTTCGTGATATGGCCATCGGCGCGGGCGGATCCAGGGCGAAGTCTCGTGCGTTCGCGCTCGCCTGACCAGTTGACGGTCCTCGTCACGGGCGCCGATCAGCGTCAGGGGCTCGCCATCATTCGCGCGCTCGGGCTCGCGGGTATCTCGGTGATCGCCTGCGGACCGCATGCGCGGAGCATGGGCTTCTACTCGCGCTTCGCCACGCAGTCCTTTCGCTACACGCCACCGTTCCGCGACGCACACCGCTTCGTCGACGACATTCTCGCCATCGTGCGTCGTACCCGCCCCGCGCTCATTCT
>DASSNR010000164.1:0-3608 GCA_035687925.1 Gemmatimonadaceae bacterium
CTTCGAGGATCAGCACGACGTCTACCGCACGCTGGGTCCGGGCAAGATTTCGCCGTTCTTCATTCCGATGTTCATCGCCGATATCGCGGCGGGCTTGATCTCGATGCGCTTCAACGCCAAGGGGCCCAACTACGCGACGGTTTCCGCGTGCGCCACGAGCGCACACGCAATCGGCGACGCGTTCCGTGCGGTGCAGTACGGCGACGCCAATGTGATGATCACCGGCGGTGCCGAGGCGACGATCACGCCGATGGCGATTGGTGGCTTCGCGAATATGAAGGCGCTCTCGGAGCGCAACGACAGCCCGGCCACGGCGTCGCGCCCCTTCGATGCGACGCGCGATGGCTTCGTCATGGGTGAAGGGGGCGCGATCGTCATTCTGGAAGAGCTGGAGCACGCGCGCGCGCGCGGCGCGAAGATCTACGCCGAGATCGTGGGCTACGGCGCGACGGGCGACGCGTACCATCTCACAGCGCCGGCGCCCGGCGGCGAGGGGGCGCAGCGGGCGATGCGTCGCGCGCTCATGGACGCGCAACTGAGCCCCGAGATGGTGCAGTACGTGAACGCGCACGGCACGTCGACGCCGGCGAACGACCTCAACGAGACGCTCGCCATCAAAGCGGTGTTCGGCGAGGCGGTGAGCGGGCTCAATGTCAGCTCGACGAAGTCGGCCACCGGACACATGCTTGGCGCGGCGGGTGCAGTGGAGTTCGTGGTGACCTCGCTCGCGGTGTGCCAGGGGAAGATTCCGCCGACCATCAATTATCAGACGCCGGACCCGGAGTGCGACTTGAATTACACGCCCAACACGCCCGTCGAGCGCGAAATCTCCGCGGCGCTGAGCAACAGCTTCGGCTTCGGCGGCCACAACGTGACGCTTGCAGTACAGCGTTTCCAGGGTTGACCGGTGACCGGCGCCCCGGAGGTTGCCCAACACATCATCACCGATCCGGCGCTCGAGCCGATCGCCGAGAAAGTTCGTGCTGGAGAACGGCTCACTCGTGACGAGGGAGCCGTTCTCTTTCGCACTCCCGATCTGATCGGCCTCGGCGCGCTCGCCGATGCGGTGAACCACGCGAAACACAATGGCCGCGTCTACTTCGCGGCGAACCAGCACATCAACCCGACCAACGTCTGCATCCTGCGGAAGACCTGCGTCTTCTGCTCGTACGCGCGGCTGCCCAAGGAGGAGGGCGCGTACCGCTACACCATGGAGCAGGCGTACGCCGAGGCGGCCGCGAACCCGTACGTGCGCGAGTTCCACATCGTCGGCGGGTTGGACATGAAGGCAGGGCTCGCGTACTACAGCGAGCTCTTCCGCGGGCTGAAAGAGCGCCACCCCGACGTCCACATCAAGGCGCTCACCGCCGTCGAGATCGCGCACATCGCGCGCATCGAGAAGCTGTCGGTGGAGGACACGCTCATCGCGCTGCGCGAGGCGGGGCTCGACACGCTCCCTGGTGGAGGCGCGGAGGTGTTCAGCCGCGGCGTGCGCGCGACGATCGCCGATCGCAAGCTCGCGGCCGAGGACTGGATCAACGTGCACCGCATTGCGCACGGACTCGGGATCCGCTCCAACTGCACGATGCTCTACGGACACGTGGAGACCATCGAGGATCGGATGGAGCACCTGGGGATGCTGCGCGACCTCCAGGATGAGACGGGCGGCTTCCTCGCCTACATCCCGCTTGCGTACCACCCCGATCACAACGAGCTCGGCGAGACGCTCGGCCGCACGGGGATGGCGACGAGCGGGTACGACGACCTGCGCAACCTTGCGGTCGCGCGACTCTTCCTCGACAACATCGACCACGTGAAGACGCACTGGATCATGGTCACGCAGTTCCTGTCGCAGCTCTCGCTGAGCTTCGGCGTGAACGACATGGAGGGGACCGTGGTGCGCGAGAAGATCTATCACGAGGCGGGCGCGCACACACCGCAGGGCTTGTCCGTGGATGACATCGTGCGGCTCATCCGCGGAGCGGGGCGCATCCCGGTCGAGCGCGATTCGCTGTACAACGTCATTCGCACGTTCGACGACGCTGACGCCGGAGCACAAGTCGCGTGACGATGCGTATCGGACGAATTCCGTACATCAACTGCTATCCCGTCTACGGCGCGATCGACCGCGGCGTCGTACCGCTCGAGGGCGAGATCGTCGACGGCGTGCCGAGCGAGCTCAACGGACGGATGGCGAGCGGGCTGCTCGACGTGAGCGTCGTCTCGGCGGTGGAGTATGCACGCGATGCGGCGCGGTACCTGCTCCTTCCGGATCTCGCGATCTCGTGCGATGGCCCGGTGCGGAGCGTTCTCCTGTTCTCGAAGCGTCCCGCCGGTGAGCTGACGGGACATCGTGTGCTGCTGACCCGCAGCTCGATGACCAGTGTGGCGCTGCTGCGCATGCTGTTCGAGCACGTGTGGCACGCCGCACCCGACTTCGCGGCGGGCGACGCAGAGGTCACCGATATCCATCGCTTCGGCACCGAAGAGCACGAGGCGCGGCTCGTGATCGGCGACGCGGCGCTGCTGCTCGGGGCGCGCCGACGCGGCGCGGGCGCCGTTCGGGCGCGACATGCTGCACACGATGCCGATGGGACGCTCGACTACGCGTATGTCTATGACCTCGGCGAGGAGTGGAAGCGCTGGACCGGGCTGCCGTTCGTCTTCGCGGTGTGGGTCGCCCAGCGCACAGCACGTGTGGCCGATGCACTCGCCGCGCATGCGCAGCTGATCGAGTCGCGCGACTGGGGGTTGTCGCACCTCAGCGTGCTCGCCACACAGGCCGCGAATGCCACGGGCGTCGCGCGTCGCACGTGCCTCGAGTACCTCTCGGGGCTCGATTACCGGCTCTCGTACGCGCACCTCGCCGGGCTCACCGATTTCTTCCGTCGCCTGGCCGATGCGGGACAGGTCCCCAACGGCTCGCTCGCCTTCCTTCCGGCGGCCTGATCTCCATGCGTGATCTCCTGGACTTCTACACGAACGCACCGCTCCTCGAGCTGGGTGCCGAGGCCGATCGCATCCGCCGCGAAAAGCATCCGCACGAGACGGTGACGTACATCGTCGACCGCAACATCAACTACACGAACGTCTGCGTCGCGGACTGCGGCTTCTGCGCCTTCTACCGCCGCCCGAAACACGCCGAGGGGTACACGCTCTCGTACGAGCAGATCGGCGCGAAGATCGACGAGGCGAAAGCGCTCGGCGCCGTGCAGATCCTCATGCAGGGCGGTCACAACCCGTACATCCCGTTCGAGTGGTATCTCGGGTTGCTCCAGTACATCAAGCAGTACCATCCGATCCACATCCACGGCTTCAGTCCGAGCGAGGTGGACTTCTTCGCGAAGCTGTTCCGGATGGACGCGCGCGAGGTCATCCGCGAGCTCATGAAGGCGGGGCTCGATTCGATTCCGGGTGGCGGCGGCGAGATCCTCGTGCAACGCGTCCGCGATCTCGTCGCGAAGAAGAAGGCGGGCGCCGATCGCTGGCTCGAGATCATGGAGATCGCGCACGAAGAGGGGATGAAGACCTCCGTGACGATGATGTACGGACTCGGCGAGACGCTGGCCGAGCGACTGGAGCATCTCGAGCGTGTGCGCGACGTTCAG
>DASSNR010000168.1:0-3817 GCA_035687925.1 Gemmatimonadaceae bacterium
CCACCCCCTCACCTTCGCGGGCGTTCCGCTGCCCGCCTCCCGCTTCCCGCGTCGTTCCGGGTGCGCGCCGGAAATTCCGGAGTGCGCGATGAGCCCGGGGTTCGTGTACCACCACCTTTGGAGACGCGTTCATGGTGAAGATTCGACTCCGCCGGATCGGGCGGAAGAAGCTCCCTCTCTATCGCATTGTCGTCGCGGACTCGAAGAGCCCGCGCGACGGTCGCTTCATCGAGGCCATCGGTCACTACAATCCGCGTCAGTCCGAAGGTGGATTGCAGGTCGACGCGGCACGCGCGACCTACTGGCTCGACGTCGGCGCCCAGCCGACCGACACGGCGCGCTCGCTGCTGCGGAAGGCAGGCGTCCTTCGCGCGCGGCACGAGGCGCGGGTTGCGGCCAAGCGGCAGGCAGCGGCAGTGCCGGTGACCGGCAGCGAGGCGGCCGAGGGAGCGTGACGTGACCACGCCCGAGCTCATGATCGTCGGGCGGTTGCGCAATGCACATGGAATCCGCGGCGACGTCATCGTCGAGCCGCTGACGGACGCGCCGGCCGAGGTCTTCTCGGCCGGCCGTCGTCTTTTTGCCGGCACGGCAGACGGCGACCCGTTGCCCGATGCGATGCCGCTCACGGTCGAGAGCGCGCGGGTGCAGGGCGACGCGTCGCTCATCGTGCACTTCGACGCCATCCGCGACCGCACGGAGGCCGAGCAATGGAGCGGCCGCTACGTGCTCGCGCCCGCGGCGGAGCTCGAGCCTCCTGCCGCGGGCGAGGTCTACGTGCACGAGCTCACCGGCATGCACGTCGTGCTCGAATCCGGCGCCGCGCTCGGCGATGTGCTCGATGTCTATCAGCTGCCGCAAGGCTTGGCGCTCGAGGTCCGGCATGGCCAGTCGACCGTGCTCGTGCCGTTCGCCGAGCAGTTCATCGCGAATGTCGATCGCGCGGCGCGGCGTATCACCGTAACGCTCCCCGAGGGATTTCTCGACTGATGCTGCACGTCAACATCGTCACGATTTTCCCCGAATTCTTCACCACGCCGCTCGGCCTGAGCATCCCCGCGCGAGCCCGGACCGCTGGGAGCGTGTCGTATCGCGCGGTCGACCTGCGCGACTTCACGCACGACCGCCACCGCACCGTCGACGACTACGCGTTCGGCGGTGGGCCCGGCATGGTGATGAAGCCCGAGCCGTTCTTCGAGGCGGTCGATGCGCTCGGTGCGCGCGCCCCGATCGTGCTCGTCTCCGCGCGCGGGCGACACTTCACGCAGGCCGATGCCGTGCGCTTCGCCAGCGGCGAGGAGCTCACGATCCTCTGCGGCCATTACAAGGACGTCGACCAGCGAGTGGCCGACTTCCTCGCAACCGAGGAACTCTCACTCGGCGATTTCGTGTTGAGTGGTGGAGAGCCGGCCGCGCTCGCGATCGTGGACGCGACAGTTCGCCTGCTTCCGGGCGCGATGTCCGATCACGAGAGTGCGCGCACCGATTCGTTCTGGGAGTGCACCGGCATCAGCGCGCCGAACTACACGCGTCCGGTCGAGTATCGCGGCCACGCGGTGCCGGAGGTTCTCCTCTCAGGAAATCACAAGCGCATCGCGGAGTGGCGCCGCGCGGAAGCCGAACGCCTCACGCGCGAACGTGCCGAGCGAACGGAGTCGGAGCGCCAGGCACCAACCAGCACCGACGGGAGTGAGGGATGAGCATTGCGAGCATCAACCCGGCGACGGGCGAAACCCTGAAGACTTTCCAGCCGCTGAGCGACGCAGAGATCGAGTCGCGGCTCGCGCGGGCGGCCGAGACTTTCCGCACGTACCGTCGCACGTCGTTTCAGCAGCGAGCGAAATGGATGCTGCGCGCCGCCGAGCTGCTCGAGCGGGAGAAGGACGAGCTTGGCCGCCTCATGACGCTCGAGATGGGGAAGCCGATCGACGCGGCGAAAGCGGAGGCGGCCAAGTGCGCGCTCGCCTGCCGCTACTACGCCGAGCATGCGGAGTCGTATCTCGCGAACGAAGATGTCGCGACGAGCGCGACGCACAGCTACATCGCGTACCAGCCGCTCGGCGTCGTCCTCGCGGTCATGCCGTGGAACTTCCCGTTCTGGCAGGTCTTCCGCTTCGCTGCGCCGGCGCTCATGGCGGGGAACGTCGGCATCCTCAAGCACGCCTCGAACGTGCCGCAGTGTGCGCTGGCCATCGAGGATGTCATTCGTCGCGCGGGATTCCCCGAGGGCGCGTTCCAGACGCTGCTCATCACGTCGCGTCAGGTCGCACCGGTGCTCGCCGATCCGCGCGTCGTCGCGGCCACACTCACGGGAAGCGAGGGCGCCGGGAGCCAGGTGGCGAGCGAGGCAGGGCGTGTCATCAAGAAGACGGTGCTCGAACTCGGCGGAAGCGATCCCTTCATCGTGATGCCGAGCGCCGATCTCGATGCGGCGGTGGCGACGGCGGTCACGGCGCGCGCGATCAACAACGGACAATCGTGCATTGCAGCGAAGCGTTTCATCGTGCACGACGCGATCTTCGATGCGTTCACCGAGCGCTTCGTCGCTGGGATGCAGCAGCTGCGCATCGGCAATCCGATGGATCCCGCGACGCAGGTCGGCCCGCTCGCCACGCCTGACATCCTCGCCGATCTCGAGCGCCAGGTGCAGCAATCGGTCAAGCAGGGCGCACGCGTCCTCACCGGCGGAAGGCGGCTCGACTGCCCCGGCAACTACTACGCTCCCACCGTGCTCACCGACATCCCCGCGACGTCACCGGCGTATCGCGAGGAGCTGTTCGGCCCCGTCGCCGCCCTCTTCCGCGTGCCCACCATCAACGAAGCGATCCGCGTGGCAAACGACACCACCTTCGGACTCGGCTCGAGTGCATGGACGAACGACACCGCCGAGCGCCAACGCTTCATCGATGACCTGGAGGCTGGTCAGGTATTCATCAACGCGATGGTGGCCTCTGACCCGCGCGTCCCCTTCGGCGGCGTGAAGCGCTCCGGCTACGGCCGCGAGCTCGGCGTCTTCGGCATCCGCGAGTTCGTGAACATCAAGACCGTATGGGTGATGGAGGGTGGCGGGCATCATCTGACGGAAACGGAGTGAGGATGCGGGATGCGGGATGCGCTATGCGGGACGCGGGAAGCGCACCTGCCTCTTGCGCGATGATCCCGACTATCCGAGCCGTTCCCGCATCCCGCATCCCGCATCCCGCATCCCGCATCCCGCATCCCGCATCCCGCATCCCGCATCCCGCATCCCGCATCCCGCATCCCGCATCCCGCATCCCGCATCCCGCATCCCACTCACCGATGCTCCCCCACCCCGACCTGCCGGCAATACTCCAGCACCGGACACGTCGAGCACTTCGGTAGCCGCCCCGTGCAGATGTGCTTGCCGAACGGGACGAGGAGCCGGTTGATCTCCACCCAATAGCGCTGGGGAAGCTTCTCCTCGAGTGCGACCATGGTCAGCTCGGGTGTGTCGGCGTGGACGTAGCCCCATCGATTGGTCACACGCCAGACGTGCACGTCCACGGCGATCTTCTCCTGGCCGCAGGCGATGGCGAGGGCCAGGTGTGCGCACTTGGGGCCGACCCCCTTGAACGACGTCAGCACCTCCTCGTCGCACGGCAACTCACCGTCGAAGTCGCTCACGGTACGCCGGGCGATCTCGATGATCTGGCGCGCCTTCGCCTCGTGAAACGATGAGTCGTGGATGAGCGCGTCGAGCGTCGCCGGAGTGAGCCGAGCGACCTGCTCCGGGGTATGAGCGACGCCGAACAACCGCTTCGCGGTCTCGAGCGTGACCTCGTCACGCGTGCGGATC
>DASSNR010000176.1:0-2277 GCA_035687925.1 Gemmatimonadaceae bacterium
ACGCGATACGGGCGCCGGCATCCCACCACAGCAATTGCCGCGTATCTTCGAGAAGTTCTATCAGGCGGACAATCAGTCGTCGGCCGCGCAGGAGGGGACGGGGTTGGGGTTGGCCATCGCGCGCCAGATCGTCACCGCGCACTACGGCACGATCTCGGTCGAGAGCTCCGTGGGAAGCGGCACCACCTTCTACATCACCCTCCCCGTGAGCGTGATCGCACGCGCGCCGCACCGCGTGCGCATCGAGCCCACCATGAGCGTCACCGCGTGAAAGTCCACAGCACCCTCGTCGGTCTGATCGTCGCCATCTCAGCGTGCGCATCGAGCGCGCACCGGCAGCGCACCGCGCCGTCTCCGGAGCGCGACTGGCCGGGCACCATCACGGCGGCGCAGAAGGCGGTGGCGGGCGGTCGCTACGCCGACGCCCAGCAGGAGCTCGCCGCGTTCGCACAGCGCCACCCCGGCGCACCGGAGTCGCGCGAAACGTTGTACTGGCGCGCGCTCTTCTTCCTCGACCCGGCGAACCACAATCAGGACACGGACTCCGCGGTGAAGGCGCTGGACGCCTATCTCCTCGACGGCGGCAGCGCACCGCATCGCGAGGAAGCGCAGGTGCTGCGTCGCATCGCCCTCTCGCTCGATTCGCTCAGTCGGTCCGGCCTGCTCATCGTCAGCTCGCCGGCCGATACGGTCATGAAGCCGTTCCCCGCGATGATCGCGCGCGTGCAGGAGCTGCAGAAGGAGAACCAGAAGTTGAAGGACCAGCTCGACAAGACCAACGCCGAGCTGGACCGCATCAAGAAGCGCCTCGCCGCCCCGAAGCCGGACGGGCCGTGAGAGAGGGAGTGGGTCAGTGAGTCAGGACGGGCTCGTACGACTGTCATCCCGAGCGGAGCGAGGGATCTCTACTCGCCAGGCCGAGATTCCTCGCTGCGCTCGGAATGACAAGCCTCTTCTGACCCACTGTTCTTCTCACCCCACCCTGAACAACTCCAACGCCCGCGCGTACCGCTCGCTGAGGGCGGTGCGGATGCCGAGGTGGGCGGGGAGTGCGAGGTCGGGGTCGCGCGCGAGCAGGGAGGCGGCTTCCTGCTGCGCGAGCTCGTTCAGCGCTTCGTCCTTGAGCGGGTCGGCGACCTTGAACGTGGGGACGCCGCTCTGCCGCTCGCCGAACAGGTCGCCCATCCCGCGCAGGCGCAGATCGGCACGCGCGATCTCGAAGCCATCCTCGGTGCCGACGAAGACGCGCAGTCGCTCGGCAGCATCCGGACTCACGTCGCCGAGCAGAATGCAGTAGGACTCGTCGGCGCCGCGCCCTACGCGGCCGCGCAGCTGATGCAGCTGCGAGAGACCGAACCGCTCGGGGTGCTCGATGAGCATCACGGTCGCGTTCGCGATGTCGATCCCCACTTCAATCACCGTCGTCGCCACGAGGACGTCGATCTCGTGATCGCGGAAGCGGCGCATGATGTCGTCGCGCTCTTCAGCGGGGAGGCGGCCGTGCAGCAGCGCGACGCGCCGATGCGCGAACGGACCCTCGGCGAGCGCCGCAAACATCGTCGTCGCGGCCTTGAGGTCCGTCTTCTCCGACTCCTCGATCACCGGGTAGACGATGTAGGCCTGCCGCCCACGTTCGAGCTCGCGGTCCACGAACGCGAGGATGCGCTCGCGTGATGACTCCGGACGCATCGCCGTCTTGACCGGCTGGCGGCCGGGTGGGCGCTCGTCGAGCACGCTCACGTCGAGATCGCCGTACATCGTGAGCGCGAGCGAGCGCGGGATCGGCGTCGCGCTCATGAGGAGAACGTCGGGCCGCGTGCCTTTGGCACCGAGTGCTGCGCGCTGCTCCACGCCGAAGCGATGCTGCTCGTCGATGGCGACGAAGCCGAGTCGGGCGAAGGTCGTCGCGTCCTGGACGAGTGCGTGCGTACCGACAGCGATGAGCGGCGCGCCGCTCGCGAGCCGCGCTGCAGACTCCTTTCGCTCGCGCGCACTCTGGCTCCCGGTGACGAGTACCGGACGGATCTCGAGCGGTGCAAGCAGCTGCTCGAACGTTCGCGCATGCTGCTCGGCGAGCAGCTCGGTGGGCGCCATGATCGCCGCCTGCCAGCCGCACTCGATCGCGCGCAGCGCGGCCGCGACCGCGACCACCGTCTTGCCGCTGCCGACGTCGCCCTGCAGCAGGCGCTGCATCGGGTGCGCTTCGCGCAGGTCCGCGGTCACCTCGTTCAGCACCCGCGCCTGCGCGCGGGTGAGGCGGAACGGGAGCCGCTTCAA
>DASSNR010000181.1:0-6840 GCA_035687925.1 Gemmatimonadaceae bacterium
GAAGCGCATGGGGGAACGTTATACGAGGTTGCCAGTCCGAGGGAGCGCCGCAACCGCGGTATCTCGGATGCTTGTCATCCCGAGCGCAGCGAGGGATCTCTCGCTGGCTTGTCATCCCGAGCGGAGCGAGGGATCTCGCTAGCTTGTCATCCCGAGCGGAGCGAGGGATCTCTCGCTGGCCGAACGAGATTCCTCGCTGCGCTCGGAATGACAATGCGCTCGGAATGACAGGCTCACTTGAGAGCGTGCTCGCGCGCCGGTGCTTTCTGCCCCTTCGGCTGGTAGCTGCCGACGTCCGCGCCGAGGCTGATGGCGAGCCGGTTCCATCCATTGATGGTGACGATGGCGAGCGTGAGATCCACGAGCTCCTTCTCGGTGAACTGCTCGCGCACGCTCTCGTACAACTCGTCGGTGACCCCGTCGCTGATGAGCGTGACGGCTTCCGCCCAGGCGAGGGCCGCGCGCTCGCGCGGCGTGTAGAACGGCGCCTCGCGCCACGCGCTCAACACGTAGATGCGCTGCTCGCTCTCACCGGCCGCCCGAGCGTCCTTGGAGTGCATGTCGAGGCAGTACGCGCACCCGTTGATCTGCGAGGCACGGAGCTTCACCAGCTCCAGCAAGGAGTGCTCGAGTCCAGAGTCCTGCGTGTAGCGCTGCAGCCCAGCCATCGCCTGATACACCCCAGGCGCGACGTGTCCGTAATCGATTCGCCGTGTCATCTGTCTCTCTCCGAAAAGGCCCGCATGATCGAGTGCCGCATTCTCACTCGTAGTTCAACCGAAATACACTGCGCACATCCGACAGCACCGACGACGCCACCTCGCGTCCGCGCTCGCTCCCACGACGGATGATCGACATCACCTCATCCGGCTCGCACGCGAGCGCCGCGCGGCGGTCGCGGATGGGTGCGAGCATCGCCTGAAGGATATCCTCCAGCCGGCGCTTGATGGCGACGTCGCCCAGTCCACCAGCCCGGTACTGTGCCTCGAGCGCGGCCACCGCCTCGCGATCCGGATCGAACGCCTCGAGGTACGCGAACACCACGTTCCCCTCGACGCGGCCCGGGTCGCTCACGCGAATGTGTCCGGGGTCGGTGAACATCGCGAACACCTTCTCGTGAATGTCGTCCGCTGTCGCGGACAGCGAGATCGCATTCCCCAGCGACTTGCTCGCCTTCCGCGCATCGATCCCGGGCAGTCGTGGGGTCTCGGACAGCAGTGCGCGGCACTCGGGGAGCACCGGCCGACCCGCGAGATGCGCGAGGCGGCGGACGATCTCGTTCGTCTGCTCGATCATCGGGAGCTGGTCGTCGCCCACGGGGACGAGCGTCGCGCGGAAGCCGGTAATGTCTGCGGCCTGGCTCACGGGGTAGGTGAGGAATCCGGCCGGGATGTCGCGCGCAAAGCCCCGCATCTCGATCTCGCTGCGCACCGTCGGGTTCCGCTCGAGGCGTGCGACGGTCACGAGATTCAAGTACAGCATCATGAGCTCGGAGAGCTCGGGGATCGCCGACTGGAGCGCGATCGTCGTACGCGCGGGGTCGATGCCGACCGCGAGATAGTCCAGCGCCACCTCGAGCACGTTGCGATGCACATCCGCCGCACGTCCCGCGTTGTCGGTGAGCGCCTGCAGGTCGGCGATGAGCAGCGTCTGGTCGTGCGCCTGCTGCAGCCGGACTCGATTGCGCAGCGACCCGGCGAAGTGCCCGAGGTGAAGCGGGCCGGTGGGGCGGTCGCCGGTCAGGATCGTTTCGCGCGGCGGATGCTCTGGTGCGTCGCGGTGTGTCGTCTCGCGCCGTCCCGCCGCGCTGGTGGTCGATGTCATCTCACGTCGTCAACGCACGCTGTGACGCGTTTGTTCCGCTGATGCCAATACCGCACCGTGCGATGCATCGTCGCACGCTCCCGCTCACGGTGCGTGCGTGGTGTCTACCGCGTAGAGCCAGATCCCGCGTCGGCGCAGCGTGAACGCGGTAACGGCCGCTGCCGCGCCCATCACGGAGAGGATGATGGGGAAGTGGTTGATGAGCGTGTGCACGTAGGGCCAGTTCATGATGCCTCCTGGCGCGTGAGGGCGCGGACGCCATTCATGAGGCTGAGCGAGACAAGTGCCACGAGCCTCGGTCGAGGCTGTCCATTTCCTGCGCGCCACAGTATGCCGATCACCGAGCAGCGTGGTCCCAGCGAACCGCCGCGTCCCGTGTGCGGACTTCCCGGAACGTCCCGCTCGACGCTCCCATTGCCGTCAGTGATTCCCTGACGGCGCGTGAGGCTTTCTCCAGCGCCGATGCGGGTCCGACCCGACTGTACGCGACGGCGGCGCGTGGTATGTTCCTGGCTATGATGCACAGCCCCGCGCGCTCCACCGCGACTCCGTCCATGCCTACCAAGCTGCCTCGCGCCGAGCCATCACACTCGGCCACGCCGCGACCGCTTTCGGCGCTTGCGCCGCAGCTCGCGATCGCGCACGGCCGGGCGCAAACGGGGCTCGATCGCCTCCCGCGCTGGGTGCGGGCGCTTCTCGGCGTGCCGCTCCTCGGCAAGCTCGCGGGCGCCGCACTCCTCGTGGTCATCGTGATGGCGGCGCTCATCATCACGCTCCACATCACCGGCGCATCCAACCGCGAGATGGTGGCGGTGCTCTTCGTCGGCCTGTTCGCGATGCTCCTCGTCAACCTCGTGCTCGTCTCCATCGCGCTGAAGCCGGTGGGCGACCTCGAGGTGCTCGCGAACCGCGTGCTGGACGGCGATCTCGAGGCGCGCTCGGCACCGTCGGTGCTCGCCGATCGCGACATCGCACGACTCGGACGGAGCATCAATCTGCTCCTCGATGGCCTGGTGGCCGACCGTGCGCGCATGCGCCGCCTCGCGGCCGAGGTGATCCGCGCGCACGATGAGGAGCGTGCCCGTGTCGCGCGCGAGCTGCACGACTCGATCGCGCAGGGGATCGCCGCGCAGATGCTCCAGCTTGGTGCCGCCGCGCGCGATGTGTCGGACGCCGAGCTGCGCGATCGCCTCCTCGCCATCCGCGCGATGACGGGGACGACGATGGAGGAGCTGCGCGCACTGTCGCAGACCGTCTACCCGCAGATGCTCGACGAGCTTGGCCTCTCCGCCGCGCTCGCGCAGCTCGCGCGGGACACGCGCACGCGATGCCACGCGGGGATCGACGCCACGATCGATCCGGGCGTGAACCGTGTGTCGCCCGAGTCGGCGGCCGTGCTCTATCGCGTGGCCGAGGAAGCGTTGGAGAACGCGTGTCTCCACGCCGGTGCGTCGCACATCCGCATGGCCGCAACGTCCACCGCCGATGCGCTGACGCTCGAAGTCGTGGACGACGGCGCGGGCTTCGATGTCGTCGAGGCGGAGGCGGGGGCGCCAGCCGTCGGCATCTTCTCGATGCGCGAGCGGGTAGCGCTCGCCGACGGACGGTTCGAGATTACCAGTATGCCGGGTCAGGGGACGCGAGTCGTCGCCACGGTGCCGGCGTCACGACCGAGGACTTCGTGAGCAACGATCAGATTCGGGTCGTCATGGCGGATGACCATGCCGTGGTCCGCACGGGACTCAAGGCCGTGCTCGGCGCGGCGCGCGACATCGATGTCGTGGGTGAAGCATCGACCGGTCGAGAAGCGGTGGCACTGGTCAAGCGCCTCACGCCCGATGTCGTCATCATGGACCTCACCATGGGCGACATGGATGGCATGGCGGCAACGAAGGCGATCGTCGACGACAAGCTTCCCACGCGCGTGCTCGTGCTCACGATGCATGCCGAGGAAGAGTATCTCGTCCAAGTCCTGCAGGCGGGCGCCTCCGGGTACATCGTGAAGAGCGCGGCCGACCGCGATCTGGTCGACGCCGTGCGCACGGTGGCCCGCGGCGAGGTGTACGTGCAGGCGGCCGCGGCCCGCGTCCTCGCGCGTGGGCTCACGCAGAAGGATCCGCACGCCGAGGAGCGCGCACGCTTCGAGAAGCTCACCGAGCGCGAGCAGGCCGTCTTGAAGATGGTCGCCCAGGGCTTCACGGCGCCCGAGATCGGCGAGAAGCTCAACATCAGTCCCAAGACGGTCGACACCTACAAGCAGCGGATCAACGAGAAGCTCGGGCTCACGCACCGCGCCGACTACGTGAAGCTCGCGTTGCGGCTGGGGCTCTTGTCATCCTGACGCCGTCGCGTCGCGCGGGGAGTCACTTCGCGCTTCTCGTCCCGAGCTTTCCTGGACAGCGATCCGGAAGAGCACGGTGCGGAACGGCGTCGGATCGTCCTGGGTGAGCGCATAGGGGACGACGCCGCGAACCCGCTCGAGCGCCTGCGTCCACGCCCGGTCATCGTGCGAGAGCACGTAGAATCCACCGTGCACCACGACGCTCCGCCAGTCGTACGGCCCCTGTACCTCATCCACCTCGAACGCCACCCACCGGTGGTGGCCGATCGTGACGAGCTTCTCTCCGGGCGATGTGCGTCCGTAGATCCAGCCATCGCTGTAGACATAGTGCAGCGGCACGATGTTGACGCGGTCGCGAAAGGTGTACGCGATGCGTCCGACATGATTGCGCGCGAGCACGGCTTGGATCTCGCCATCATCGAGCGCGCGGAAGTGCGGGTTTGTATCGGAGGCGTGTGTCATCGGCTCGGTTGGCATGATCTCTCCACGGGGTCCGCTCGGGGTGCGTGGCGACTCGACGAACGATCGACCGTCGCCTGACGTCTACGCAGCGCGTGATGCGGCAGCTATCAGGCCATGCAGGAATCGACGTGAAGGAATCGCCGACGCGGGGCGCGTCATCTGCATGGTTGTTCTGCGGTGCCGCTGCGTCAGATTGCAGGCATCCACAAGGCCGCCTCCGGTGCCGCTCGAGCGCCGCGACGACGGAACACGGAGGATTCCATGCGGCTCAATCGCATCGTGATCGGGATGGACTTCAGTGCAAGTGCCATCGAGGCGGCATCGTGGACGGCGCGTTTTCTGGCGCCGGAGGCCGAGCTCGTGCTCGTCCACGCCATTGTCCTCCCGGAGGTGCCGCGCTTCCTGCGGAAGCGGACGCCGCCGCCCGACACGCTCATCGAGACGGCGCGACTCGGTGCGGAGCAACGACTGCGCGAGCTTGCATCGTCACTCGGCGCGAAGCTCGTCTGGCCGGAGATCCGCGTCGGCATGCCGGCCGAGCAGATCGTCGCCGTGTGCAAGGAGTACGACGCGGATCTCATCGTCGTCGGGCCACATGGCGAGCGAACCGGTGGATGGGGCGAGCGGCTGGGGAGCACCGCCGAGCAGCTCGTGCGCGCGGCGCCGATCCCCGTGCTCCTCGGCACGCATCTGATTCATCAGGTGCCCAAGAGGCTGCTCGTCCCGGTGGACGACTCGACCGTGACACCATCGGTCGTGCGCACGGCGCGCTTCCTTGCCGAGCGCTTCGGCGCAGCCGTAACGGCGATCTACGTCATCGGTCCAGCCGTGCTCAGCAGCGCACTCTCGCTGGCCGCCGTCGGCTCGATCGATGTCGGCCCCGAGGTGGATCTGCTGCGCTCCGAGCTGCAGGAGGATGCGCACGATTGGATCGAGCACGAGGTGAGCGAGAATGGCGGGCGCGAGCCCATCACCACCGACGTCGTGTTCGGCGACCCGGGCATGCAGATCGTGGGGATCGCCCAGCGGACGAGCACCGATCTCATCGTGATGGGGACCCGTGGACACACGGGATGGAAGCGCATGCTGCTCGGCAGCGTCGCGAGCTACGTGCTGCGCCACGCGCCGTGCCCGACGTTCGTCGTGAAGGCGCCGGAGGATGAGATCGTGGACGAGAATTCGCCCGATGCGAACACGGGAGAACACTGACGGCAGGGATCGTGCGCAGCGTGTGGCGAGTGAGCAGGGAAGCACGGTGCTCGCGTTCAACGACTGACGGGAGGCTGCCCGATGGCGGTGCGATCGGAAGCTCAACCGGGGCGCGCTGACGCACGCAGTGCGGTCGTGCCCCTGCGCACGCTGCTCGTGCCGCTCGATGGCTCCTCGCTCGCGGAGCAGGCGCTCGTCCCGGCCATTGCCATCGCGCGCGCGAGCGGCGCCACGCTGCACATCGCGGAAGTGTTCGTCCAATACCTGATGGACGTGCGCGCGTTCGGCACGGCCGAGCTCCAGGCCAACATCGAGACGCAGCTCGAGGAGGAAGCCCGCCTGTATCTCGCGGGGATCGGGCAGGACGTGAGCGTCCGGCTCGCGGGGCCGGTGGAGTCGCATCTGATTCGGACCCACCCGCTGCAATCGCCCTTGGGCGAGACGACAGCGATCGTTCGCGGTCTCGAGCGTCTCGCGCACCGGATCCACCCTGACCTCATCGTCATGGCGACGCACGCACGCGGCGGCGTGAGCCGCGCGTGGCTCGGCAGCGTCGCCGACGCGCTCGTACGTCGCGGCGGTGCGCCGTTGCTCCTCATCCACCCACGCATGGAGCCGTCCGATGCGGCCGTGCGATTCCAGCACGTCCTCGTTCCGCTCGACGGTTCCGAGCGCGCAGAGGTGACGCTGCCGCTCGCCATCACCGTCGCGTCGCTCTCCGGCGCGCGCGTGACGCTCGTACTCGTCATCGTGCCGGACCGCGTGCGAGTGCCGCGCGCGCCGGTGTCACGTGTGAACCGGGCGCAGGTAGCACGCGATGAGACGAACGCTACGGCGTACCTCGCCAACGTGCGCCAGCAGTTCGCGGCCGCGGGGATCACGATCGATACCGCCACCGTGGTCGACGAGCATCCGGCGCGTGCCATCCTCGACTACGCCGAGCAGCACGCGGTCGATCTCATCGCCATGTCGACGCGCGGACTGGGGGCGGTGAAGCGCTTCAT